>NZ_JBARVX010000121.1:0-8897 GCF_049646505.1 Microcoleus sp. | reverse complement strand
GGGCGGGCAGGATGCCCAACCCCTACTCCCCACAACAAATTCACTCTTTGTGGAACAGGCATCTTGCCTGTTCTTGAAAATTAAAAAAATAGAAAGTCTTTACCCTCTGTCATCTGTACTGAAGCAGTATATCAAAGGATTATAACTGAGATATTGCACCATTCTCAATCAGTCTTTTATCGGCGGGTTCTCCTGCCCACCCCACAACAAATTCACTCTTTGTGGAACAGGCATCTTGCCTGTTCTTGAAAATGATACAAGATGTGAGTTTTTACCAAAATCCCAAATCTAAAATCGCCCTGTGCTATCATAGAATACAAAATATATTGAGTCGAGTTATATGACCACAATAACTACAGTCACAACAGCCTCCAAACTCGCTGATTACTACATCTGGTTCGCCAATGATGTCGGCTCCTATCTCAGCAACCACAAGCTACAAAAACTCTTGTACTACGCCCAAGCATGGTATCTAGCATTTGAGGATACACCGCTGTTTGATGAAGATTTTGAAGCTTGGGTGCACGGGCCGACTATCCCGGCTTTATTTTATGAATACAAAGAACAATTTGACTGGAAGCCAATTCTCAAAGAAGTCGAAAAACCCGAATTTCCCGAAGAAGTACAAGAGTTTTTAGATGAGTTGTCCGACGAGTATTTCTTTCTGGATGCCTATGAGTTAGAATTGATGGTGCGCCGCGAAGATCCTTGGATTAAAGCTAGAGGTAGGTTGCCAAAAGATGAGCCTTCTCATGCTATTATTACGAAGGAATTAATGCGAGAATTTTACAAAACCCGTGTCATCGAAGAAAATTAAAAAAGCAGATATACGCCGCCAGCAATCTTTATCTAGCATCAATCGTCTAGATGTCAAAATACCGGAAGGAATTAGTTTTTCCTTTAGGTATTATCAGGATGATAAAGATAAGTTTTCAATTGGCGGTAGAGATGCTAAGTATCTGGCATCTCTCTTGAGAAGGCTGCGCGATTTGTCACAATTGAACGTTCGAGAAATTATCAACAATCAAAGTAAAAGTCTGCGGTGTCATGGGATAGTTTGGAAAAATACTACTGAACCTAATGGCTTTGGTATTCCCAACGAAGATATCCTAGTAAATGTTCCCTACCAATTTCAAATATCTGCTAACGAATACGGTAGGGTGCACGGATTTTTTAGTGAAAATGTTTTTTATATTGTCTGGTTAGACCCAGACCACAATCTTTACAGTTGAAATTATAGCCGAAGGAAGAAGGAAGAAGGAAGAAGGAGAATGCAATCCAAACAAATGATCTCGTGCTTAAGATTCGAGACTTCTTGAAGAAGTTGGGAATCTCAAATAGTCTGGGACTCACTCCGACTAAAGAAACCTGTTCTTTTGCCGAGTTTGCGGGCTGCGACGAAATATTTTCGCAAAAAACCCGGTTTCTGGGCACCCGTGGGTAAGTCCTAATTTTAAGCAAATTTTGCATAGATAGCTAAAATAAAATTCACGCTTAAAAAGCCGACTGCGAGTACGAGAATGATAAAGATTGCGATACTGAAAATAGACTTTAGCCGATCGGCAATTTCTGGTTTTTCTGAGTTCATCGGTCAATTTTTGCTGTAAATTGGTTCCGGGAAATAGATCGAGAATAGATTGTACCAATGCAGGAACAAAAATGCAACTCCAGAACGGCTCAAAAGTCCGATCGCCCTCATGAGGTGGCATTCTTAATCTAAAATCTAAAAATCGACTGGCTTTTGTAGCGATGGTCGATCGCCCAAACCCGATCGCACCCGCGTCCTGTAAAATAAAGGGCGCGCTGGGTTTTACCGTTTAACAGCCGGAATTCTAGGTTCTCGAACCCAGTGCTCCCAAATACACAATAATACGCCAGTTATCCTTAACCTACTCAATAAGGTAAAAATAGAAGAGTGTCAGGAAATAATCTAAAACATATAACTCAAAAAAGGATATAAATCAATGCTCCACCCAGTCTCGCAACCTTACCAACAACGAGAAAATACTATGACCCAAAGAGCCGTGCGGAAGCCAAACCCCTCTGCTAGAAACCACTTGAGGCCAAGTTTTCCTCAAAGACACTGGCTGGAACTAGCAGAGTACGCCTCTCTGGCGGCCTCTGGAGTCGGTTCCCTGGCGGTAGCACTGTCGGGTCAAGCTTTTTACGGAGTAGCGCCCCTCACTTTGGCTTTGTCGCTGAATGTTGCTAACCGATATCGATTCGAGCAACAAGTGCGGGTTCACCAAAACTCGGAACTAGCCAGCGTCCAAAACTCGGTAAACAAAGTCGAAAAAACGGCGGTGACAGTAATTGTGAAATTGCGGAAACAGTTGTCAGCAGATATTGCAGCGCTGCGCCAGCAAATGGCTGCATTACCTAGGACAGAAGGCTTTGACGAGTCTCTAGACATTGAGCGGCAGTTGCTGAGTTTGGGAGAATCGGTAGCTTCTTTGCAAGAAATCGTAGCATCTGCCGTGCTCAATGTCCGCGAGCAAGTAAGCCAACAACTGCAAGATTTATCCGTCGGCCAACCTGCAAATCTCGAAGCCGTGGAAGAGGCGATAGAGAAACTGCAAACCGCGACAAAATGCTTGACAGAAACTGCTATCACCCAAGACGACTGGGAAGCAGTAAATACTCGATTCTTGGAAATCCAGAAAGTCATGGCAAATCAGCAAAGCCAACTGCAAGCTACCCCGCACCAATCGACTCCCGATTTGTCAGCAGTCCAAGCTCAAATCCACCGTTTGGAACACGAGCAACAAGAAGTTGTCAAACCTCATCTCAAGCGCTTAATCACGGTTGTCAAGCAGTTGCAGCACACGCAAGAAAGTCATTAGTCATTAGTCATTAGTCATTAGTCATTAGTCATTAGTCATTGGTCATTAGTCAGTAGTCAGTAGTCAGTAGTCAGTAGTGCTGTCACCGCTCGCTTTCCGTCATTAGTCAGCAGTCATTTTACCCGAAGAGCGAAGCTGAAGGCTAGTCATCAGCAGACAAGATTCTATTCATTCACTCTCAAAAGTTGAAATTCATCTTTGTGAAGGGAGTATCTCAGTTTTGCAAAAATACCAGATGCTCCCTAAGTCATCAGTCAGAAGGAAGATGTTCGCATTCTCCTCTTATCCCCATCTGCCGGCGGTCGTCCAAATTATTCGACAATTGTGTTACAAAATTAAAAGGTAATCTGTCTAGTTCATCTGTTTTCAACCTGTTAGAATAAAATTAAATGACTGCAACCGCAACTATTCCTGATAACCCATTACTAATTGGCAAAGGATTGCCGACCTTTGACGCGATCGCCCCAGAGCACGTAGTCCCAGCCATTACCCAACTGCTGACCGAGCTAGAAGCCTCGCTAGCTGCCTTAGAAGCCTCTGTAGAGCCGACTTGGAGCGGTTTAGTAGAACCCTTACAACAGCTTGGAGAGCGCTTAAATTGGAGCTGGAGCATTGTCGGACATTTGATGGGCGTGAAAAATAGCCCGGAATTGCGCGAGGCTCACGAAAAAGTGCAGCCGGAAGTAATCAAATTTTGGAGCAAAGTCAGTCAAAGCAAACCGCTTTACGAAGCTTTTAAAGCGCTGCGCGCCAACAAAAATTGGGACAGCTTAGAGTCAGCTCAACAGCGAATTGTCGAAGCCGCTCTCCGAGACGCACAACTCTCCGGCGTGGGTTTAGAAGGCGAACAAAAAGAGCGTTTTAATGCCATTCAATTAGAATTGGCCGAAATTACTACTCAATTTTCCAATCACGTCCTCGACGCTACCAAAGCTTTCAGCATCACCCTCACAAACAAAGAGGAAATTGACGGTTTACCGCCGAGTTTGTTGAGTTTAGCAGCCCAAGCCGCTCGCAGTGCGGGCGCAGAAAATGCCGATGCCGAAAACGGCCCTTGGCGGATTACTTTAGACTTTCCGAGTTACGGCCCTTTCATGCAGCACAGCACTCGCCGCGATTTGCGCGAAAAGTTGTACAAAGCTTTTGTCGGGAGAGCCAGCAGCGGAGAGTTGAATAACTGGCCTTTGACCGATCGCATTTTAGCACTGCGCCAGGAAAAAGCAGCCTTGCTCGGCTTTAACAGTTATGCCGAATTGAGCTTAGCTAGCAAAATGGCTCCCGACGTTGCAGCAGTCGAAGCTTTGTTAGAAGAATTGCGCCAAGCTAGTTACAGTGCTGCTGTCAAAGATTTAGAAGAGTTAAAAGCGTTTGCGGCGGCCAAAGGTGCGCCGGAATCCGGGGATTTGAAGCACTGGGATATGGGTTTTTGGTCGGAACGGCAGCGGGAAGAAAAATTCGCTTTTAGTGCTGAAGAATTGCGCCCTTATTTTGCTCTGCCGCAGGTATTGGATGGCTTATTTGGATTAGTAAAGCGGCTGTTTGGCGTGACAGTAACGGCGGCGGACGGTCAAGCTCCGGTGTGGCACAAAGATGTGCGCTATTTCCAAATAGATGATGAAGCCGGAAATACGATCGCCAATTTCTATTTAGACCCCTACAGTCGCCCGGAAGAAAAGCGCGGCGGTGCTTGGATGGACGATTGCGTGGTGCGCGCTAAATTTGTGGAAGCGGGAAAAACCATCACGCGGTTGCCGGTGGCTTATTTGGTGTGCAACCAAAGTCCTCCGGTGGACGGTAAACCGAGTTTAATGACTTTTTTGGAAGTCGAAACTTTGTTTCACGAATTCGGTCACGGTTTGCAGCATATGCTGACAACGGTAGACTATCCGGGGGCTTCTGGTATCAATAATGTTGAGTGGGATGCGGTGGAATTGCCCAGTCAATTTATGGAAAATTGGTGTTACCACCGCGCGACTTTGTTCGGGATGGCAAAGCATTACCAAACCGGGGAAACTTTGCCGGAACACTATTACCAAAAATTGCTAGCAGCGCGCCACTACATGAGCGGCAGTGTCATGCTCAGACAAGTACATTTTAGCAGTGTCGATCTCGAATTGCACCACCGCTACCGGTCGGGCGGCAGCGAAACTGTGGCCGATGTCCGCAACCGCATCGCTAAAACTACGACTGTTTTACCTCCTCTGAAAGAAGACGCATTTTTGTGCGCTTTCGGACACATTTTTGCGGGCGGTTATGCGGCGGGCTATTACAGTTACAAATGGGCGGAAGTGCTCAGCGCTGATGCTTTTGCGGCGTTTGAGGAGGCTGGTTTGGAAGATGAAGGTGCGATCGCATCTACAGGCAAGCGTTTCCGAGATACAGTGTTAGGATTGGGCGGCAGTTTGCACCCGATGGAAGTGTTTAAAACTTTCCGGGGGCGCGAACCTAGCACTAAGGCTTTGTTGAGACACAGCGGTTTAGTTGCGGCTTAATCGACTGTGGAATATCAATTCCGGTTGTACCGTCAGGTGATTGTTGACTGTTGACTGTTGATTGTTGACTGTTAAGAGGGCGGGCCCGCACCATCCACCGCCCCTACTGACTGTTGACTCGCGGTCGAAAAACTGAATGGTTGAGTGTTAACTGCTGATATCGTTTCCGGTAGCATCGGAATGATTTAACCGGCGCTAGAACACAGAGTACACAGAGTCCGAGAATATATATCTGAATCATTCCGATATTACCGGATTTGATATGACTCGATTTTATTATTCCGATGCAGCCGGAAACGATATAAAAAACCGGGATTAATGCGGGTGAATGTATCTGGATTAATCCCGGTTTTTTCCTGAATTCAAAGGTTTGTAGTCAGGACTTCATCAGCTAACCGGCATTTAATTTACACGCTACGAAAGCTCCAACTCTACACCCGACACCCCACAACCCTTTCGACAATTTCAATATGCAATTTAGAGGCGCAGCTATCCCTCTTCAGAAATCGCCAGCCGGTTTTAGCTTAGGTTGAAGGCTCATCAAAGCAGCATCAGTGTTAATACTGTCAGTATAAACTGCCCTTTGCAAATATTTTATGTAATTTATCAGTGATTATACTTAAGTTTTGCTCGACCAGGAATTAACTTTATATTTCGCAATATTTACGAGCTGTTTTTTCGATACAGCTAAGGCTTTTATTGGCAACTAAAAATCCCGGACTTTACCGAATCTTTAAGATCGGCCGTCAACAGCGCTAGTTTTTTAAAGTTTTGATAAAGGCTGGCGGACGGCGACTCGAAAAATAGAAAAAAAGCAGGTAAAATTTCACAAATTGAGTTATGAATAATTTTATTATTCTCAAAACAACTTTGGTATATATGATAATAAGTAAGGATTGATAGTTACTCGTTCACCCATAAATTAAGATTTTCATGGATATTCAATTAATTAATATCGGCTTTGGTAATATTGTGTCGGCTAACCGAGTGATTGCCATTGTCAGTCCCGAATCGGCACCAATTAAGCGTATAATTACTGATGCGCGGGAGCGGGGACAACTGGTTGATGCTACCTACGGCCGCCGCACGAGGGCGGTAATTATTACAGATTCGAGTCATGTCATCCTGTCAGCGATTCAGCCGGAAACGGTGGCTAATCGTTTTGCGATCGGTAAAGACAGTCAAGGTCGGGATGATTGATGTTTGTCAGTTGCAATTTGAGCACTTACAGTATAAAGTAACCGAAAGCTTAAATTGTTACAAGTTTCTATTCTAAAAATGAAATCCGGTAAATTAATTGTTCTGACGGGGCCTAGCGGTGTAGGGAAAGGCACCTTAGTGCGATCGCTCCTCAATCGCCATCGGGAATTATATCTTTCGGTATCGGTGACAACTCGTACACCGCGCGAGGGAGAAATTGAGGGAAAACACTACTATTTTGTCAGCCGCAGCCGTTTTGAACAAATGGTTGGGGGTGACGAGTTAGCAGAATGGGCCGAGTTTGCCGGCAATCTTTACGGTACTCCCTATTTTGCTCTCAAACAGGGCATCAGTGAGGGAAAATGGGTAATCTTGGAAATTGAACTGGAAGGAGCAAGGCAAATTAGAAATAAGTTTCCAGAGGCTTTGCGACTTTTTATTTTACCTCCTTCTTGGGAAGAATTGGAACGGCGCTTGCGGAGTCGGGATCAAGATTCCGAAAGTGCGATCGCCCGTCGATTGCTGAGGGCACAAGAGGAGATTGAAGCTGCGGGGGAATTTGATTTTCAAGTGATTAACGATGATTTGGAAGTTGCTTTGAAAAAGCTAGAAGCAATACTTAATTTGGTTGAAATTTCTGGTAACTAAGAGCTAATAACTAAGAGCTAATAACTAAGCTGTTGCGGTATTTTATTTCTATGTTAAAAAAAATAAAACAATGAGTGGGGTGTCCCGCCCTGGAATATGCAATGTTTATTTGCGCGACAGCTTAATAGACCTGTTGCAAAATAATTTTATGCTATAATTAAGGGTTGGGCTTCAGTGGAGTAGGTTGCAGGTTATATCAGCACTTTACAGCGGAAACGATAACGGCGGCGGCGGTTTCGATCTCAAACACCTTCTATTTGTTTGCTGCCGTTAGCGCAGCTTGCAGCTATTGAAGCGCTGTTGGGTAATGCTTGCGCTCGTACCCAACAGCGCTCCAAAGAAACCGGGTTTTCGATCGAAATCTGTGGGCTGCGACAAAATATTTTTGCAACAAAACTCGGTTTCTGGCCCGGTGCGTCCCGGACAAATCTTTGCTCCCTGCTTGAGATCGATCGCACATCTAAGAAATAAGTTTTGTGAAGAAAAAGCCCTACACATCGATAATTATCACTTTTGTACCTGCGCGAGACCAAAAAAGATTGTGCTAGAATCCTCAATACATAGTCAGTCGTAGGTTGGGCGCGGGCCGAGGAGAGCAATCTTCTTGCAGTCTAGGGGAGGTTGTAGGTCAGCCACCATCTGGGCCTTCCCAGTTGAAAGCCACCCTGCAAGATGAGCCTGGAATATGCAACCGCAGCCGAATGCGGCCGAGCAGTTGGGAGAGTCGCGCTAGAATAAGCAGTACGAGTTAACACTCGACTAAAAACGCTCGTTGTGCGAGCGTGACCTCGAAACGGGCACATAGCAGCAGGTGATGGGAATAAATCATGTTTGAACGCTTCACAGAAAAAGCAATAAAAGTAATCATGTTGGCCCAGGAAGAAGCTCGCCGCCTGGGTCACAACTTCGTAGGCACAGAACAGATCCTCCTGGGTCTGATCGGTGAAGGAACCGGGGTAGCAGCTAAAGTCCTCAAGTCAATGGGTGTCAACCTCAAAGACGCTCGGATTGAAGTTGAGAAAATTATCGGCCGGGGTTCGGGCTTCGTAGCAGTAGAAATTCCGTTTACCCCACGGGCGAAGCGGGTTCTGGAACTGTCCCTCGAAGAAGCCCGCCAACTCGGACACAACTACATCGGCACCGAACACCTGCTGCTGGGTCTGATCCGCGAAGGTGAAGGAGTGGCGGCCAGAGTCCTGGAAAATCTGGGAGTAGACTTGTCGAAAGTCCGCACCCAAGTGATTCGGATGTTGGGCGAAACCGCAGAAGTCGCAGCGACGGGCGGCGGCGCGCGCACCAAAACTCCAACCCTCGACGAGTTCGGCGCTAACTTAACTCAAATGGCTGTCGATGGCAAGCTCGATCCGGTAGTTGGACGGCAAAAAGAAATCGAACGGGTAATTCAAATCCTCGGCCGCCGTACCAAAAATAATCCGGTGCTGATTGGCGAACCCGGAGTTGGCAAAACTGCGATCGCCGAAGGTCTGGCCCAGCGCATCGCTAACAACGATATCCCGGACATCCTGGAAGAAAAGCGGGTTGTAACTCTGGATATCGGTTTGTTGGTGGCGGGTACGAAATACCGGGGCGAATTTGAGGAACGCCTCAAAAAAATCATGGATGAAATCCGCACTGCGGGTAACGTGATTTTAGTCATTGACGAAGTGCACACTTTGATCGGTGCGGGTGCTGCTGAAGGGGCGATCGACGCAGC
>NZ_JBARVX010000120.1:0-2142 GCF_049646505.1 Microcoleus sp. | reverse complement strand
GCATGAATTAGCAGCGGAAGTGGCTGCTCTGTGCGGTGAGTTTGAAGAAATGGAACGGTTGAGCGATATTGTCACCCAACAGGCACGATCCTTACTAGAAAAAATCAATGTTTACCGAATTCAAATTCAATCTAATATCTCCCAGGTTAAATTTAGCGAAGCCATTGCGATCGCCCAACAGGTTCTGCAACAGCTTGGCGTAACTTTTCCAGAAATACCCGCCCCGACAGATATTCAACAGGAAATCCAAGAAATTGGGGAACTGATTGGAGACCGAAAAATTGAAGATTTTCTCAACCTACCTGTGATGAAAGATGCGAAGAAGCTCGCAATTATCCAGATTGCCAGCAGCATCATGTCAGTAACTTACGCCTGCGGATCTCCCTTATTTCCCTTAGTGATTTCGCTGTCAGTCAAACTATCCCTCCGGTACGGAAACACACCTGTTTCAGGTCTTAGCTATGCTTGCTACGGCATCATTTTGTGTAATCTGTTGCAAGATGTAAATACAGCAACACAGTTTGGTGAGTTAGCACTCCAGGTAGTCTCAAAACTGGATGCTAAAGCTACTAAACCTGAAGTGTTCTTGGTGCTAGGAATGTCTATAGAACACCGTAAATATCATATCAAAGATAGCTTGCCGCTCTTGAGCGATGGTTACAAAACTGCCTTAGAAGTCGGAAACTTGGAGTTTGTCGGACATAATGCTAACGTTTTTTGTTACAATTCTTTTTGGTGCGGTCAGCCCCTTGCTACCTTAGAGCTGGATACTCGCAACTACTGCAATCAGTTAGTGCAATTGAACCAATCGATCACAGCCAATTACTGCCGGATATGTTGGCAATCTATTTTAAATTTGCTGGGTTTTGCGGAGCATCCCACCATGTTGTCTGGGAAAGCCCTTCAAGAGACGGAGTTTCTGCCCCTGCTGCTGTCTGGTAACGATCTGTTTGGGTTGTATAACTTCTATTTGTATAAGCTGACTCTTTGGTTTTTGTTTGGGGAATTTGAGCAAGCTAACAACCATGCACTCTTTGCCAGACGATATTTAATGGCTGTGGCGGGAACCGTCGGTGAAGCTGCATTTTATCTCTACGATTCTCTGATTGCTATAGCATTGTTGAGTCAACCGTCAGATGAGACAGCAGAAGCATTAAAGCGGGTAGAACAAAACCAAACGCAGTTAGAGTTCTGGGCCCACCATGCTCCTATGAATTATCAACATAAGTTTGATTTGGTAGAAGCGGAAAAATGTCGGGTATTAGGACAAAAAGCCGAAGCGATAGAGTTTTACGACAAGGCTATTTCTGGAGCCAAAAAAAATGAATACATCCAAGAAGAAGCCTTGGCCAACGAACTCGCAGCCAAATTCTACCTCGATTGGCGGAAAGAAAAAGTGGCGAATTCCTATATGCAAGAAGCCTACTACTGTTACGCTCGTTGGGGTGCAAAAGCCAAAATTGATGATTTAGAAAAGCGCTATCCCCAACTTTTGGCTCCCATATTGCAAGCCCAACAAAACCGTTATGCTTTTAATGAAATTCGCCTTCAAACAATTGGAAAATCTTCAATTGTACATCAAACTTTCCCAACATCTCAATCTGGTAGCAGTATTTGCGAAGCCCTCGATCTCGCTGCTATTCTCAAAGCTTCACAAGCTCTGTCAAGTGAAATAGAATTAGAAAAAGTGCTGGATGCACTGATGTCTGTGGTGATGGAAACTGCCGGGGCAAAACAAGTTGTCCTGCTGTTGGTTAAGGATGGCAATCTCGCGGTCGCATCTGTAGCCTCTCTCACGGAAAATGTTATTTCAATATCTGTTCCGCTGTCATCCAACGAGGCGGTTCCTGCTGCTGTGGTCAACTATGTCAAGCACACTTTAAAAACTGTTGTTTTGGATAATGCAGCAGCACGAAACGATTTTATGGCAGACCCGTATTTGATGGAAAAACAGCCAAAAAGTGTGCTGTGTTCGCCGATTTTACATCAGGGTAAATTAATCGGGTTGCTGTATTTAGAAAATAACTTGACAATTGGGGCATTTACGGGCGATCGCACTGAAGTCATCCAACTGTTGTGCGCGCAAGCGGCGATTTCACTCGAAAATGCCCGCTTGTACCAACAATCTCAGGCTTACGCCCA
>NZ_JBARVX010000119.1:0-6455 GCF_049646505.1 Microcoleus sp. | reverse complement strand
GCTCTACACGGATTTTGACACGGATACACGGATGAATTTAACTGTGTTTCCTTGAATGTCAGCTACGGTACAATAGTATAAACTAAGTGTCTCTGGCGGTTCCTCCGGTGATTTCCAAGTCTCTGTTGCAAAATTTGCCCAGCACTGCCGACCTGCCCTGTTCGGACGATACGCCCGTGGATAACGAAGACCAGAACCTGTTACCCAATTTGTTGCTGCTGTCATTGATTTACCTCTGGTCAGCGCGGATGGACTGGTACTTCGGCGTAGATATGGCGGTGTATCACACTACTGGGGTGAGTCCGAAAGTGCCCGTGGTTCCTGATGGTTTCCTGAGTCTGGGGGTAGAGCGCAAGAAGGGAGGAAAATCGCGGCGCAGCTATGCCACTTGGGAAGAAAACGAGGTGGTGCCGATTTTTGTGTTGGAGATGGTGTCCCACCGTCCGGGAGGCGAATATGATGAAAAACTGGAGCTCTACGCCGAGTTAGGCGTGCTGTATTACCTAATTTATAACCCCGAATTTTGGCAGCGCGATCGCCATCAATCCTTTGAACTGTACAAACTCGAAAATGGCGTTTATCAACTACAAATTGGCGAACCTTACTGGATGCCAGAGGTAGGCTTGGGAATTGGGCGCTATCGGGGTATGGTAGGTGGCTTGTCCCAGGAAATTTTGACGTGGTACGACGCAGCGGGCGATCGCGAACTAAGCCCTGAAGAGCGGGAAAGACAACGCACAGAGCAAGAGCGATTGGCGAAGGAACAAGAGCGACTGGCGAAGGAGCAAGAGCGACTGGCCAAGGAACAAGCCCAGCAACGTGTAGAACGGTTAGAGGAAATGCTGCGATCGCAAGGTATCGATCCCGATCGATTACTAGATGTATAGGATGGTAGCTCTTGTAGAGAGGGGTAAAAACTTCAATGTGCGAGAAATTGGGTAAGAAATCCAGTTTTCAGTCTGGAATTCGAGCAATAATCGATCTGTGGCGATCGCACCTGAGCCCAAGCAACATTTAAACAGAATTGCACCAGCTAATCGCTGCGATCGATCTCGGCTCTGTAATGTCCCTACTCAGAAACCAAGTGAGATAACCTTCCCAATCACCCGCCGCAGATATCCTCGAACCTCCATGAGATAACCTTCCGACGCTCGGTGTCCATTGGGGCTGTTATGTGGTTATCCCTGCGATCAATGCTGTTTATCACCTTTTCTATTTCCTGGACGGCTTTATTCAGGAACGCCAAGACGCTGATAAAGCTCTTCCTGCTTATCATACAAAAAAGAATCAGCAAAAGTTCTGTTAGTTTGAGAGCTTAAATTTTCAATAACATCATTGAATGATTTATTTCGTAATTCATCTAAAACCTGAGCCAAGTTAAAACCAGCAGCAATATGAGGTTGTAGAGCTTCTAGCTCATCAATTGAAAGTATTTGCCAGTCAAGTCCAGTTATTCCTTCGGTTTCTAATAGGGCATTAATATGTTGTCGAAAGAACTCGCTATTAATCAGAAATAGTGGTTCCATTGAAACAAGAATTGGCTTAAATGTATTACAGTGGTGAAACTTCTGAAGCTCAGGAACTTTAGCCTGACAAGCAGATATGAAACTAGCAAGTTGCTTCAAACCTTTCTTTACTTGCGCTAGACTACTATTGACAGCATCTTCATTGGCTATTGCTTGTGCAGCTCTAGAGAACCGGGTTGCTTTACATTCAAATAAGAGAACTGTTGAGCCATCAACTACGATCCAATCCGGAGCTTTCCCTTTCTTGGCGGGATAGAAGTTTCGGATGTCTGACTCTGACAATAACTGCTCCGACAACAAACATTTTTCCAATACAAGACCGAAATATCGCTCAAAAACAAAGCCGAAATATTCAGAAAATTCGGTGCCATATGTATTGTACATTTGATAAAAAATTCCAGTTGAAATTCTTGAAGCGACTAACTCAGGTACAGGTGCATGAATAAAATCCTTGCCCGGAGTAGAAAATTGCTTATTTTGGCAAGGTCTGATAATTGGATAGGAAAACAGAGGATTAAAATCATACATCCTGAAACGCCGATCTTGATTTTTTCGGTTCTCATATAGTTCAACCAATTTCGATTTATCTGCTGCCAGTTGATTAAGAACCGCTCTAAAAGATTGGTCGCTTACATTAATTCCCTGTTTTCGCATCTTTTTGAAGTAATCTTGACTGACCGTAAAATTACCACGACATACAGAAAAGATTACAAAACCTATGGTTATAAAATCGATAACAGAAACACCAGTTATCGCCTGAAATTTGCTGTCAAAATCAAATCCAGGAATACCGCGAAGGTTTTTTAATTGTTGTGGAATTTCATGGAATAATAGTGTTGGGCGGGAGAATTCACTAAAAAGACCAGGTTTAAAAGGGAATTGACTACTGACAACTCTTAACAGCATAAAAATTGGATTTTCATCAATAAATTTATCATGCAAATCGTTGTCAAAAGTTATAGGATCGGCCAAGTAGTAGTCATTAGAAATATTGACTAGGTTGCGAAGATCGTGTTTTTTTATTGATTGAGATATTTTACTGGGATGACAAAATCTAATTGCCAATAAAGCGACCCCTCCAATCATAAAAGGTTCCAGTTTAGGAGAGCTTTTTTTAAGTAGATACAGTGAATGCAGGATATCTCCAAGTTTGAGATTTCCCAAAAGTGATTCTATTGTTGATTCTAAATTTTCTAGTTCAGCTAGAGAGTTAATATTCATAATTTACTTTCCTAATCAACATTTGGATCGAATATCCACAAAGTCACTTAGCTGTTTCCTCCATTGCACTTTGATTTATGGCTTCTGCCTCATCGAGTCAATCGTAATATTCTGTCATTTCTGCATTTCTATCGCGGCGAAGTTCTGCAATATAGCGGTTCTCACAAAGGTGAGGTATGCTTTTAGGCCCGGTTTGGCCGATGCCCGGTTTGGCCGATGCTTTTAGGCCCGATGCCCGATGCTTTTAGGCCCACGAGAGCACCTCATCTTTCTGAGAAAGGCTATATCTTCTAGCATCTCATCAAAGTGCGGATCGTTTTTAAAGGCTCCTGCCCACTTCATCACAGGATTTTCAGCTTTGGGAATGTCTACTGTCATAGAGATTATTTCGACCCTTTTTAGACGCTCCGTCAACAATCGGTGTAAAATTTTCAAAGCTTCTTCTTTACTAGATCCTGAGCTTCTGCACTCTGGCAATTCCCAAACTATTGCGCTGTAGAGGTGTCTTCATCGTGCTTTTCAATTAGAACTTGATAAGTTAATTGGGTTAAAGGATTCGGAGTAGAGGTTAATACTGTGGCATTCATCTGTTTTTTGGGGTTGGTTATATTTTGCATTTTAACGCATTGTTTTTCAAACATCCAATTAATTTTTTTTCGCAAGGCTTTCAATAAATATCAGCGGTTCATAAACCCGCAACGTTTAAAGAAGTCGGAGTTATAGCCTGTACTAATCATTCAAGGCTGCGATCGCAATTTCCATCAACTCTCAATACATCTCAACTCATAAAAATTTTATTGCGAATAAAACAACTTTATGGTAAACTAGCAGATTGTGAATATTAATCTAAAGTAAAGTAACAAGCCCGGAGAAATCGAAATGACACAGCAAACCCTGCACGGAACCAGCCGCAAAAGAAAAAGAACATCCGGTTTTCGCGCCAGAATGCGTACCGTAAACGGTCGATTGGTAATCAAGGCCCGCCGCAGCAAAGGTCGCCACCGCCTAGCAGTCTAGCACCGCAGCCTTGGTTGAGAAGCCTCAACGATCGCAGCCACCATGTTGCCTCCTACAAACCGACTCAAGCACCGAAAAGACTTCAGCGCCGTCTACCGCAAGGGAATGCGCCGCAACTCCGCTCATTTGAGCTTGAGAGCTCTGCACAAACCCAAAAGCGTCGAATTGAGCAAACCGACAGCCGAGAAATCGGTGCCGCCCACTCGTACAGGCATTTCTATCAGCCTCAAGGTGAGCAAGCGCGCTGTAGTCCGCAACCGGATTAAGCGCCAGATTCGGGCCGCTTTGCGAGAGCTATTGCCCCGATTAAAATTCGGGTGGGATTTAGTAATTGTCGTGCGTCCGATCGCACAAGAGTGCAATTATGCAGAAATTCTGCAAGAATTAGAGCAGTTGTTGGTAGAAGCCGAGGTACTAGATGGGAATTCGAGAGGAAGTATATTATGAAGGCGGCCCCGCGCCTGCAGACTTGATAATCAACTTGCTCCTAGGGCTGACTGTCGTGGGAATCCCACTGGCAGTAGGAGCAATTGTCCGAGCTCTGTGGCTGCGCTACCGGATCACCAGCCGCCGCGTCTCCGTAACTAGCGGTTGGATGGGAGGCGATCGCACAGACGTTATCTACTCAGATATAGTCAAAATTGTCACCGTACCTCGCGGTTTCGGGAGTTACGGTGACATGGTGCTGACAATGAAAAATGGCAGCCGCTTAGAATTGCGATCGATTCCGAAATTCCGAGCCGTGTATGACTACATTAACGAAAAACTGCCCGCAGCAGCTCAAAAAGCCAACGCGGCTAAAAGCTAAATAACGGCACCGCTTTCACCCTGATTTGAAGCCCGAATCAGTCGGTTTTAGATTGAAAAATTGACGGGGACAGATGCCTCTGGAATCTCGAACAAAAGTCTAAAATTTGGGGTGGCTGACGACAGAAGTCGGGCCCTAGTGTCCGCTTTTTCTGTGAAATCAGTGCGAATATTGGGCAATTGATTGCAAAAAACCGCAGGCGGGGCGGTCGATCGACAGGCAATGTCCTAAGATAGAGACAAAAGCCAAAAAGTTGAGGCAGCCCGCCTTCAGCGGGTGCAAATAGTTCTCAACAGCAAACAAAGAGCAGCTAAATTAACGAACAAACGAATGGATTTTGGTATCTCGTTTCTCTCCAACAACCTCATGCTGCCGATCCTGGATTTTTTCTACGGGATCGTGCCAAGCTACGGTTTAGCGATCGTAGCTCTGACGCTGGTGATTCGCTTTGCTCTTTATCCTCTCAACGCAGGCTCTCTTCGCAATATGCGACGCATGAAAGTAGCGCAGCCGTTGATGAAAGAGCGAGTAGATCAAATTCAAAAACTCTATAAAGACAATCCTACTAAACAGCAGGAGGAAATGAGCCAAGTCTACAAAGAATTTGGCAACCCTCTAGCAGGATGTTTCCCGTTGGTGCTGCAAATGCCAGTGCTGTTTGCACTTTTCGCAACGCTCAGGGGTTCGCCATTTTCTGACATAAATTACAGCGTCAACGTTGAAATTGTCCCGAAAGAACAAATCGAAACTGTTCAACCGCAAGCTTTTGCTACGCCGCCCCAAAATATTTACTTCACAGGTACTTTTCATGCTCCAATTGTGGGCGTGATTCCAGGCGGCGAGAAACTCGCAGTCGGCGACACAACCAAAATTGATTTTCAAACCCCACAGGGCAAAGCTCTCCAAGCCATAGCGACAGAAAATAAAACCGAAATAGACCTTGAACCTCGCTGGAAAGTTATCAAAGGCGAAGAACTCGTCAACGTAGACGAACAGGGCAACATCACAGCCTTAGCGCCCGGTGAAGTCACTGTTCAAGGCACGATCCCCGGATTGGCTGCCAACAAAGGATTCCTGTTTATTGAAGCTCTAGGCCGCGTTGGCGCGATCGACCCAGACGGTAAGATCCACTGGGATATTTTGGTGATGATCCTCGGCTTCGGCATCAGTTTGTACATCAACCAAACCCTTTCGGGACAAGCACAAGGGCCAAACGACAACCCCCAACAGGCGACAGTCAACAAACTAACGCCAGTCATATTTTCGGGGATGTTTTTGTTCTTCCCGCTGCCCGCTGGTGTATTGATGTATATGCTGATTGCTAACATCTTCCAAACAGTTCAATCGTTTATTTTGTCCAGAGAACCGCTGCCGGAAAATCTTCAAAAAATTGTGGATGAAGCAGAGGCGAAAACCCAAAAAGAACAGGGATTAGATGTACTTCCCTTTGAACCCAAGCGTTCTAAGAAAAAGGCTTGATTTTAACAATGAAAGAATCTCAAATGCAGCGCGGACAGCAATGGTTAGAAGAACTCCTAAAACTGTCCGCACTTTCCTCAGAAGTGGTATGCGAACAAAAAAAAGATTGCTATTGGATGACAATAGATCGAAGCAATCTGACTCCCGAACAAGTTGCGATCTTAGTGGGGCCTGACGGTGATGTACTAGATGCGATTCAGTACCTGTGCAACGCGGTTGCCAACATAGGTAACGAGTCAGATGAATCAATGCCTTATACAGTTGAACTCGATGGCTATCGCATCCGCCGCCAAGAGGAATTGCGCTCGATGGCTGAGCAGGCAGCAGATAGAGCGCGATCGACAGGATCTGAAATTGAACTAAAATCTTTGTCTTCGGCAGAACGCCGTCAAGTCCACGGCTTT
>NZ_JBARVX010000118.1:0-22871 GCF_049646505.1 Microcoleus sp. | reverse complement strand
CGATATGTACGTTCACCCGCAGGAAATTGACTACAATATCGAGACTTTGTTCGAGTTAATTGATGCTTCGGAATTGGAATTTCTCGGTTTTTCAAATCCGGGATATTGGCAGTTAGAGCGACTTTTGGCTAAAGCGCCGGAGTTGATAGAAAGAGCTCAGGGTTTGACGGAACGGGAGCTTTATCGATTAATTGAATTGTTGGATACGGAAATCACTCATTACGAGTTTTTCTTGGGTAAAAAGCCGATTCATAAAATGGATTGGTCGGACGATCAGGCACTTTTGGCGGCAGTGCCTGAGTTGAGTGTTTGCATTCACGGTTGGCCTAGTCAACAAGTGTTTGATTGCAACTACCAATTGATCGATTTGTCAAGTGCTGAGTTTGAGTTTCTGCAAGGTTGTTCACCCCCCCCAGCCCCCCCTTGCCAAGGGGGGGAGAAAGAGGTAACGTCCCCTTGCCAAGGGGGGGAGAAAGAGGTACAGAAGACTGTTGGGGAGATTTTGGCGGATGTGGAGATGGGATTGGATGAAGTGCGATCGATCTTATCAAAACAGCTAATATTGCTAACACCAAGATAATTCGGCGGTTGAAACCGCTTCTTGTCAAACAAAGTCGGCCTCCGCCGACTAAGAAAAGATAAATATGTCATTGCGAACGTAGTGAAGCAATCTCAAAGCTGACGCATCTTTCCCAAATCCCAAGTTGAGTCGTAGGGTGCGTCAGTCGCCATTATTTTCGCTAAAAATCGACAATCTCGAACTGACGCACCCTACAAGTTTCAAGCGAGTAACAATTATGAAGAAAATTCTTCTATATTCTTACTGAAGCGAGTTTCCACCAGCCTTTTCCAGTTAAACAATATGTCATTATCTAAACCATTTGAATTACGTTGTAGCCCAATTAAAACTTCTTGATCTTTTTCAGCATACTCACAATTAGTGAGGGCTTGCTGATCGAGCTTTGAAAAGACTTCCTGTAATGTTTTCCATGCAGACTTAATCCGAATCCTATTCGTGATTAATTCCCCACTGTGGCAGACTATGAATAATTCATATTTGTCTGAATTCGTAATTTTACACATTTCTCTGCACTCGTTGCGTGTAATCCGAACTATATTGTTATAGGTAGGATTAATTGTTTTTACTTCTACAAATAACTCACTGTCTGGCTTGACACATTTAAAATCATAACCATCTTTATCTGGCTGTTTGGTAACATGATAACCAAGTTGTTCGTAAAATCGCTTTGCTTCCTCTTCACCAACTTTACCCCATTTTTCTGAGTTATCTCCAACACCTTGTTGATCGTTCTGGACAATACTACCTGTTCGTTCTAGCTGATATCCTTTTTCTCTACTATCTGTTGGTTCTAGCTGATATTTTTTCTCTCTCTCAGTTATAACTGCCATCGTTGATTCTAGAAGCCCATTTATGCTCTGATCTTTTTTTATCCAAGAGTCTTGAGGATTTTCGTGAAGAAGTTTTGCTAGTTGATCTCGATGTTCGCCTTTTGATAAATAGCCGTGTATTGCCTGCCGTTTCTCCGTCGTTTCTGCCCGTAATACCCATTCTTGAAGAACTTCTACAGGAATACTTTTTCTTGGCAAGCGACAATCATAGAAGAAATCGATGGCAGTGTCGGTATAGTTAACGTGCAGTAAGCGATCATCGGGTGCGAAACCAACTAACAGTTTCTCTTCAGCTTCTTTAGATGTGGCTGAAAGCAATTGTTCAGAGGGTAGATAGTTGCCAGCTTTTGATTGAAATTTAATCTGAGGCAGGAAATCTTTGAGGCTACCACACTCGGAAGAGTTGTTAAAGCTATTCAGAAAAGGTTTTGAGATGAGCTTGCCTACTTGTCTTGCCTTTTCAGACGTTACTTTTGCTTCAATGACTCCAACTTCGGTTTTCAGTGCCTTAAGCAGTTGTATATCGTCAATGTCAATGGTGCGCTTATCAAACAATGATTTGTCTAAGAGTTTTGTGGCTTCTTCCCATTGAGTATCAACAATCAGAGTACGTGGATCACTACTTTTCTGGAAGCTTGACCAACTAGCAACTTCACAGAAGCAAGACTCTTCAGCAAGTTTGCCTGTCACTTTGGAGTATTTAGTATTACTATTGATACAAATCAGTTGGCGATACTGACCATATAATCCGTTTGGTAGGGCTTTATTGCGGGTAATGAGATATCCCATGCCGCGATCCCCGCCTAAAATACCGCTAATCAGATCACGCTGCTCATTAGTATCGATTTTTTGCCAATTAACGGCTAGTTCTTTCCAAAGAAATTCCCAAAAGCTGTAACTATCTACGCTAGAAAAACCTAGAGCAACTTTTACATCTTCCCAATTGGCTTCACATAATTTCTTTAGGAGTTGACCGAGCGCAATGCCAATATTATTAGCAAGTTCTTTGTTTTGTCCTGTTGGATCTAACCTTGTCCTTCCTGGTGTCACCTTAAAGGCTGCATTCAGTATAAAACCAACGTTAAGTTTTTCTTGTGTTGGTGCTGTTACCCAAAAAGTCGGTGCACTCTTAGGAGTAGTGCAACTAAGCCTACCGTCTCTCTCGGTCATGTCTAATAGCAGAGCAGATCCCGATGCTGTTCGCAGGCACAGTCGTAGCGAGTCTTCACCGTTGATTGTAATTCTATTTACTTCGACACCTTGAATACCCAGAAAAGGTTTTCTTTCCCATGTAAATAATTTTGAGTCATTATCTTTAATATCGTTAATGAACCGATATGTTGTAATAGCCCGTGAAAAAACAGTTAAAATACCTGCTAGTTCTTGAAATTCCGTGATAATTTCTTTCGGCTGAATACCATCTAAGTCTAGTTCGACAATTGTTGCATCTGAAGGCATCTTGTATGACTCTAATTTATGTTTCAAGGCTTCAGTTTCTTCAGGAGAGAGCCGTGATGGAATTAGTCCACCCTCGACAGCAAACCCTAAACGCTTGCTTAAAATGCGCGGTCGTTTACATGATGACAGATAAACACTTTTGAATCCTAAGCCAAACATCCCTGTTACTCCATCTCCCTTGTCAGAGGTGTTAAATGTCAGCATCTTTTCAAGGTCGCGATGGTATCCCTCATCGCGATAGTTTCTCTCTGGATTATCTGAATGTTGGAAACACCCAATCGGTCTACCCGCATGAATAAATAAAAGCTGGCGATCGCTCAGTACCACCACAAACTGTTTTCTTTCTTCCTCAATTTCTTTTGGCGATGACATTTTTTGCCATTCAACTACGGCATCATCGGCATTTTGAAATAGCTCAAAGGGGATACTCTGGGGACGATAGCCATACTGCGTTATCTTTTCTCGTACAGACTTTAGTAAACTCTCTTTTACGCCTTCATTATTTTTTAGCAGATTTGAAAATTCAGAGAGTTTTTCTTGAATCTCTTTTTCAGTAGCTTGTTTTTTTTCATCCAAACCTTGTCGTTTGTAGTCCTCTTTGTCGTAACGCAACTCATCTAAGTTGTTCAAGAGCATTTTTACACTGAGATCATGTATCCCAAGCGTCCTCAGAATATACGGAACACTCTCTATCAACAAGTTTTCAGCTACTTGAATATCAAGCTGATCGGAATTTCGCAAATCATCCCAAATCGCTTCTATCGAATTGGTTTCGACTCCATAAACTTTTTTAAGAAGAATTTTAGTTGACTCTTTAAGAATGCTCACTAACTCAGAACTATCAAGTTGTTCTGGTTGTATATGCAACAGTTCTAGCCGTCTTGTATTGCTGGCCAATTCACCTTCATTGACAAAAAAATGAGGCGGCTTAGGTAGATTAGCAAGTTCAGCTTCAAAAGTACATCCCAGTATTGAAACCGCATCGCACGTATGATTTTCAGATTGACCAATATGCACTTGAAAAACTCGAATGGGTTTTGGTTCATTTTCTAGCAAACGTTCACGCAAATGTTCTATATTACGTCTGCCTAGATAATATTCCGCCTGTTTCTTAATCTTATTGTCAGAACTCTTGAAAAGACTCAGAAACGCTCCAATGCGTTCTAATGGACAGTGATCCTCCCATTTTTTAAAGTAATTTATCAAGATGCTATTTTCGTCTTCTGAAGCTTCACCTGATTCTGGTAAAGCATGATTGCCTTGAGTCTCTGACTTCAAGAATGAATGTATAATCTTTAACTGCTTTTCATCTAGCACATAAGTCTCATCAATATTGTTGCCTTCCTTTATTAACTTCTTAGGACTTTTCCACTCACCTTTACGATTAAGAAGACGGATGTAGGGTAAAATATCTGTGCTGAATGTTCCGTAATCAATAGATAATCCAAGATAAGTATTGAAAATTTCCACATTAGCGGCATTAGCAGCATCGACTTGAGAAGCGGGACTAGAAAGCGATATTAGAAGCTCGCGGAGCTTTGCCACGTCCATTTTATCTAATAGGTTTGGCAACAGATACGTTTTAAATTTCTCTTTTTTTGATAGATTATTGGCAAAGTTCCAGGCTGGCAGGAAGCTAACATCAAATTGCTTGAAAGCTTCTAAGCATTTATCTAAGGGAAACTCTTCTATAGAAAACTCTCCAATCTGATATTCTGGCGCTTGCTTCAGAAGTTTACCAATCTCAATTAATGCTTCATCTTCCGTGATGAATACTTCTTTGGTTAACCACTTCCAACAGTGACTACGACTAATTGTTAGTGCTAAGTCTGAAGATGAAATATATTCCGAAAAAACTGTTAGTAGTAGTAGCAAGTCCTCTATTTCTTTAGTCAAATCTGGGTAATGCAGCACATTTTCAGGATGTACTGCCTTATTTTTTTGTTCGGTTGCCAGCCATGCCTTTGTTTTGAGTTTTCCTTGATTATTGGCGTTAGGCAGTTTTTGTGGCTGTTGACTCCATAGACTACTAAATACATCAAGAATGATCTGATAGTTTTGATGTGGCTCTGTTTGGTTGAAGATATATTCAAGAATATCATTTTCATCCAATTTAGAAAAAAGTTTCTGAAGAAGAAGAAAATTTGTGTGTCTGGTGATTTCTAACGAAAGTTGTGTAGTTTCTCTGTATTCACCAGCACTCAAATCCACTAATATTGACAAGTGTTTCTGGAGTTTTTCTGGGACGATCATAATTTTTGATGGAGAGATTGTGCCATCATCCCCCTTCAAAGCAAGCCAGCTTTCTGTTTTGAGAGATTCTTTTAAATCATTTGAAATACGTGATAAGGCATCAAGGATAAGTTCACGAAAATGGCTCCAGTATTCAGGCGTTTTCTGATTATGAGCAAGCACTTTTTTGACGACATTTTCCTCGTCCCAAAAGTCGAACAACTTTTGAACCCAAGTGTATTGATCAGCACTAAATAACGATTTTGGTAACTTGTTTTCGGGATATTTTGTGCTGTCTAAGCTGGCGATCGTGTCTCCGTGTCGCTTTAGATTGTCTGGCAACCTGAGTATGTCTTGTGGACAATATCCATTTGGAGGAAGCCACCCAGAACTTTTTAAAGATTCTCTGTACAATTCTTTTGTTTCATCAGTCATCCTTGGCAGTGCATCGAGAATGATGTCATAGTATTGATGAGGATTCGGTAGGCTAAGAACTTTTGCGATCGCTGCATCAGGAGTCCATGAGGGAATCCAGTTTTGCTGAATTTCTGTATTTTGTCGAATTAAAACGATGTAGTTTTTTAGTCGTTCATCTAAAGGAAAGTCAGAATTTTCTAAATAGACCCGATCAATTTCGATGCGTTCCAAGCGATTAGGAACATTAGCGTTTTCATGCAATCGTAATGATTTCCATAGCTCTTGATTAATAGGTTTCTGGCTGAGGTAAGCGAGAAGTTCATATCTCTCAGATTTGTTCAGCAAATTTCCATCGACACACTCTGGTTTTTCGCGAATTAAATCAACAACTTGTTCAGCTAGAAGTTTTTCAATTCCCAATCTTTGAAAATTAGCTGTAGGAAGGGAATCAATAAATACTGATTTAATTAATCGCCAATCTTCTTGCCGAATTTTGAGAACTTGTGACCCAATCTTTGGCCATAGCGTACTTTCTTGAGAGGTGATATATAAGGATGTTTGTACATCATCATATTTTTCCTTATTTCCATGCAGCAAGTAACGTAATTCTTTAGACATGACGAATTAACTCCTTCAATAGATTTATGCGTTTGTCAGAATCAGCCAAATTTGGCTTTTTAGCGAGCAGTTCTAGGCAACTATTACGATCGCATTTGGGAATGTTTATAAAAAATGGAATCTTCTTCAAGATGTTTGTAAGTCTATCATCAATAAAAATGAGATCGCAATCAGGAAGTGCTTCTCTTAAAGCCATAGCTATCGGTGTCGTGATTGAACCATTAAAAAAATTATTTTTGGCCTGTGTCTGTAACTGAGAGTATGTGTATATGTATTGCTTTTCATCACGGGAGTTATAGCCCAATAAAAGAGGAGTATTTGGCAAATCATTGAGAACAGTTTCAGGCTTGTCAAAGTTATTAAGGACTCGCAGAATAAGTTCCTGACTAACTTTTCGTGTCAGTGGTTCTTCCTTGAAGATATTACTAAGACAAGTAAGTATTTTAACTCCTTGTTGAGGGTTAAGTTTTGCTTGACTAAATAATAGTGGATTATGCTCAAAAGTTGCATATACGATCAACAGATCAAGGTTGAGCGCGTAAAGCTTATTTAGGATGCTATGCACAGATTGTTCATCTGCCGCAAATTTTGCGATCGCGTAACGATTTTTCGGTAACAGAAGTTCTACTAATTTCTTTACACAGGGAAGAATTTCATCCTTTTGTAGTTGTGCTATACCAAGTTTTGCAAAAGCTTTATGAAGTTCTGCAAAAGCTTTATCATGTTCTGCAAAAGCTTTGTTTTGTAGTTGTGCTATACCAATTTCTGCCAAAGCTTTATGATGTTCTGCCAAAGCTTTATGATGTTCTGCAAAAGCTTTATGAAGAAGTTTTCTTAAGCTTACCTGCACTTTTTCATCATTGATAACCTTAGTTTCCTGCTTACTTAAAAAAGCTTGGAGGAAGCTAAGATTATCTATATTTGAGAAAAATTTGCTTGGTTCGAGTGAATTTATGATATCACATATTTCCTCTGATTT
The DNA here is from genome assembly GCF_049646505.1 of Microcoleus sp. Lineage (GTDB taxonomy): Bacteria > Cyanobacteriota > Cyanobacteriia > Cyanobacteriales > Microcoleaceae > Microcoleus. The sequence continues at coordinate 15,757 of NZ_JBARVX010000118.1, read as the reverse complement.
CCATGTGGGAGTATTTTTTCCTGCAAGTAAGTTCGGTTTTCCTTCAACGGTTAAGCAGTATTGCTCTGCAAGTGTTTCAAGGTGTGGGAAAGATGCCCAGTTTGGTGGGATTTTAGGAAGTATGCGTAGATGAACTTGCCCTGAATCAATTAATTGCCAGCGTTTTTCTTGGGGATTAAAGCGTTCTTCTTGGGGATTAATTCGATAAATCCATTGTTTCTTTTCACAGATTTCTTGACTGTTTTCCCTAAATAAGGGTTTTGCGTGTAAAGCTTTACAAAATATCTCAATCTCATCATTAGTTAAGCCCTGGGAAAAATCTTTTAGAGCATCTAAAATGGTACCCAGCAAAGATTTATATAGATGAAAGTTCCACTCTTTTTTCAACAAAGTATCATCATCGTCACCCTCAATACGCTGACTAGCGATTATATGCCGTTCATTATTCCATCCCAAAATTCCTGTGCGAGCAAAGTCAACAAAGAAATATCCATGCAGTGTCAAGCAAAAGCTATTCTGTGACGAGATATTGATCGAACTGCTTCCTATTGGTAAAAATACGGCTGTGCGTATCATTAAATTTGCAGGTTGCGATGGCCACCGACCAAAAATTACAGCCGTGTGTGGTTTGATATTCTTGAATTTTGTGGGAAAATTGCCACGCTTGCGAATATCGGTAAAAGTAGAATTTTCATGAATAATCTCTTGACCACTAAACTCAACATCAATACAAGAAGACCTTGAAGTAAGGTTTACTGTTCCTTTTAAAGCGTGAGCTTCAGAAGGATTCAGTTTTGATAAAGCGGCATGGCGGCGCTCTCCAGAATTAATAGTGATCAAATATTTTTCTTTACCACAATCCAAATCATTTTCCCAGTAACGAATAGTTTTCAATGAATGCAGTAAGGGAAGAAGAAGAGTAAATTCTAACTTAGTTGCTTCCTCTGACAAAAAACTGGGAATTTCTTTATTGAAAAAATCTGCGGTACCATTTTTAATACATCCTAGTTGGATACCTTCTTCTTCTGATTTTTGGGTTTTATGGCTGATTTGTCTTAGAGGTATCCATAGAATAAACCATTTGGATTGATACTCTGGTTGTTCAATAATTTTGCTAAGAGCATCTTTTACTTTCTTGCAATCCTCTGGCTCGAATTTGCCCCATTCAGGGTGGTACGAATCTCCATCTCTATCTTCCCAAGGATTAAAAATGTCAGCGCGTTTGTATTGTGGGTTTTGAATCTCAGAACCGATGTAAAAAAATGCCTCACATAAATGAAATACACTTTTTAGTCCGAGTCCAAACTTTCCAATAGCATCTTGCTCTTTGGGCTTATTACTTCCCCCAATTATGTAGCGAATCGAACGAGCATTTTCGTTGGCAAATGTACCATCATCTACTATAAATAAAGCTGGTGTGCGTAATAAAGGATGCTTTGCATTTGAGATACCTTCGATCCAACCAAAATCAAAGTGGGTCGAACCTGCATCTTCAGCATTTTGAACAAGCTCTTTGAGAACAGGGAATCCTGATTTATAATTTTTTAGCAAATTCTCTCGAAGATATTCTATGTCACCTAGTGGATGATGTTCAGCCATATATAGTTTCTTTTACTTATGTTCTAAATTCTCAGTTCTTGCGATCAATGGAAACCATTATACGACATCTTAGAATATCTCGCAAGTGGCATGACGGAAACAGAAATTCTCGAAGATTTTTCCGAACCAACTTCGGCAGACATCAAAGCCTGTCTTGCTTTGGCAGCGGATAGATCCTGGACGGACTCCGACAAAGAAACCGGGTTTTTTACCTAATCTGTCGGTACAACCAAGTAATTTGGTAAAAAAACCCGGTTTCTGGGCCCCATGCGTAAGTCCTATAGATAATTAGCCGCCGATTTGAGACATTGTGCGGCTGTAATTTCCTTGGGTAGTTCCCGAATCTCGCTGCTTGAAATTAATCTCCGGTTTAATCTCCAATATCTGCTGCACTCGATCGCGCAATTCGCCCGTAGACACCCCATTCCGCAAAGCAGTTTTGCCCCGTGTCGATCGGACTGCCGCCAATTTTGGAGTCTTATTGGTGGAAAACCCTACTAAATTCGGCAGACATCAAAGCCTGTCTTGCTTTTGCCGCAGACCATGAGAAAACTGATCCGCCCTGGCTACTTTCAACGTCAGGGTTCTTTTTTTCTCCCTACTTGCTCAAACCTGAAATCCTGACCTAAACAAACCAGGATTATTTGCAGTTATAATTACGCTTATTAGTACCAAATACTGCTTTATGGACTACCACGACATCATCACAATTGAACCGGGAAAACGCAGTGGCAAACCATGTATTCGGGGAATGCGAATCACCGTCTACGATATCTTAGAATATCTCGCAGGTGGCATGACGGAAGCAGAAATTCTCGAAGATTTTTCAGAATTAACTTCGGCAGACATCAAAGCCTGCCTTGCTTTTGCCGCAGATCGTGAAAAAAAGTTATTTGTGGCATCCCTGTGAAACTTCTATTTGAAGAAAACCTCTCAGATGCCGCCTTATAATATAATTGAAACAGTGCTACCCAGCTTGTTAATTCAATGAAAATCACTGCGGCCACCACTTCCCCCGGATGTGTAAAGATTTTAATAACAATAGCAATCCTGAAGGTAAAAGATGACACAAGCCCACAAACAGAAACTTACCTTTGAAGAGTACCTCACCTATGAGGACGACACCGACAACCGCTACGAATTAATTGACGGAGAGTTAGTAACATTGCCACCAGAATCGGGCCCCAACAATTTCATTGCTAACTATCTACTATTCACTCTGGCTAGTAGCGGGTTCATCCCACTGAGGCTGATCAGAACACATATGTGCGAAATCCAAGTTCCGATCCTGCGGGAGGGCGACGCAGCTAACCGCTACCCAGATTTGGTGGTTTTGCGCCCCGAACACATCTTGCTGACAGCAACCAGGCTAACCATCACCCAAACTATGCCACCTCCTCAGTTGGTTGTCGAGGTTGTTAGTCCAGGTAGAGTTGGGCGCGATCGTGATTATATTAGTAAACGAGCCCAATATGCAGCGCGGGGTATCCCTGAATATTGGATTGTTGACCCTCAAGAGGAGATAGTAGCGGTACTACGACTAGAATCAGGTGAGTATGTCGAAGTTGGGGTTTTTCAAGGGGAACAAGCGCTGATATCGCCGACTTTTCCGCAGTTGAACTTGACGGCCCAACAAGTCCTGGAAGGGGAGCTTTAGCCGCCGATTTACAAGGAGTTCAAAGGAGAAATCGAGATCGCGCTCAAATATTTCCAGCTACAACACTCAAATTATCCGACATTTCACGGTTATTTGTTGCATCATCTTTTGGCAACTTTTCACAATTCTTAAATTCTTCAAATAAATCAAAGAAACGATTTAGTGCATCTGCTTCATCCTCAGCATAAAAAAGAATAATCCGACTCCAAGATTGAGTATCTGCTTGGTTAAATCGATTTTCTATCCACTCTTGAAACTCCTCAAACTGTTTTTCTTGTTCTGTGATAGGAATACCAAGTTGACGACGCGCAAAGGTATAGCCATCTAAAAAAACATGGAGATGGCTGAGCGATTTTTTTCCTAAGTATAAAGACGCTCTTTGTTTAATTTTTTCTAATAGAGGGTATAAATCTAACATCTTTTATCTCCTTTTACCTAAAATTCTATTTCCTCAATCTGAAATTGACCGCCCAAATCAAGTGCTAAACAATAAAATTTTCCCAGCCACTCTTGTTGAGGAATTCCTTGAGGATGGATATTATCAAAAATAAATTCCTCCCCATTCATTTTAACTGCAATCCCTTCATGCCGTCCATTTGTAGCAATATTCTGCATGAGGTCATCATGGTAAATATTACCATATTTTCCCTGGGCACTGCCAGTATAAATTTTTACCTTTTTTCCAGCAATACCCCTTTGGATTAAAAACTTTTGAATACTTGAAGCACAAGCCTTACATTCAAACAGCTTAAAATTACTAGCTATTTCTGAAATTTGTTGTCGCACTTCATCGTTCATAAATCGCGTAGCCTCGATCTTTCCCCCACTCTATCCAAGCTGATGCCATCTGTTTTACCCTTCCCCTTTGTTCCGGTTTAAATCGATTTCGGGCATTTCACCCGCCGATTTGAGACATGGTGCGGCTGTAATTTCCTTGAGTAGTTCCCGAATCTCGCTGCTTGAAATTAATCTCCGGTTTAATCTCCAATATGTGCCGCACTCGATCGCGCAATTCAACCGTAGACACCCCATTCCGTAAAGCAGTTTTCAAGTCAATTTGCCCGGTTTCGTTCAGCAGACAAGGCCGCAGCCACCCGTCAGCCGACAAACGCATCCGATTGCACCGATCGCAAAAACACTCCGACATTTGACTGATAAATCCTAAAGTACCCTTCGCCCCCGGAATTTGAAACACATCCGCCGGCCCGTTACCGCGAATTCCCGACTCGGCTAACCCGTATTTCTCGCTAATTTGTTGCCGCAAATCTGCCGAAGCTACCCAACCTTTATCGCCAAATAAGTCGCCATTGCCGATCGGCATAAACTCAATAAATCTAACGTGCCAATTCCGGTTAATAGTTAACTCTGCCAAATCCAATATTTCCCCGTCATTCACACCGGGAATCACCACCACATTCAATTTCAGCGGGTCAAATCCAGCTTGATAAGCCGCTTGAATTCCTTCCCAAACTTGCATCCAGCGCGATCGTCCGCGACTGCCAATTATCTTATCAAAAGTCTCCGGTTCCAGGGAATCCAAACTAATATTAATCCGGCGCAAACCTGCATTGTAGAGATTTTCTGCCATTCCCGCCAGCAAAAAGCCGTTAGTTGTCATTGACAAATCTCGCGTTTCAGGAATAGAGGCGATCGACCTCACCAAATCCACCACCCCAGGGCGCAGCAGCGGTTCCCCACCCGTCAGCCGAAACTTGGTAAATCCTACGGGTATAAAAACTTCGCGAAGCAGAGTTAGCAATTCCGAGTGAGTTAACAACTGCTGCTGCAACACATAGTCCAACTCGCTACCTTCCGGCATACAGTAGAGACAGCGGAAATTGCAGCGGTCTATCAAACTAATCCGAAGGTAGTCTACGGGATTCATGTCAATACTATGTAATATTACTTAATTATAAATCCTGACTCGATTTTCTGCAATTATTAATTGAAAGCAAGAAACCTGCATCGATTACTCTCTCCTCTGCGCCCTCTGCGCCCTCTGCGGTAAATAAAAAAAATCTCAATCACAAATCCAACAAACTTCCTACTCAACTTCTTCTCTCTATCACTATCTCCTCTGCGCCCTCTGCGCCCTCTGCGGTAAATAAAAAAAAATCTCAATCACAAATCCAACAAACTTCCTACTCAACTTCTTCTCTCTCTTACTCTCTTCTCAGCGCCCTCTGCGCCCTCTGCGGTAAATAAAAAAAATCTCAATCACAAATCCAACAAACTCCCTAAATATATGTTCTTTGAATTTGAAGCTGACTTTGTAGAAGCCCTGCGCTGCGTTCCGATGCAGGTACGACTGAAATTAGATACTTGCGGGATTAAACTAAAGTTGCAAGATTGGAATCGCTTCAACCAAGCGGAACGTCAAATGCTTGTCGAGTTACCTTGTTTGACTGCATCAGAAATTAGCGATTACCGAGAACAGTTAAACCAAATATTAATCAAACAGACTAATCAACCGGGTACTGATTTGGCCGTTGATGAAAATCCCCCCTGGATGGATGCTGCAACTATACCGGAGTCTGTTTCTGCAAAAGCTCAAGAGTTGGATGTTGTGATTAGTTTGGCACAGTGGGCGAGTTTGCAGCCTCTGCAGCGGTTTGCTTTGATTAAGCTTAGCCGATCGAGCCACGAGAATAAAAACTTTCTCCCCGCTGTACGAGAGTTTCAACTTGTGGAATAACACTCCTGGACGGATTTCAGGGTAATTCTGTGATTCTGAGTCCTGAGCGAAGGAAATAATTTCACAGATGCTTCGCTACACTGCGTTTCTCTCAGCATGACAGAAAATAGCCGTTCGCGAGGACTAATCATAATATCCCATTTTGCAGGACAGAGATTCACAGCCTTGTCGTCAAGGCTGTTCTGCGCGCCGAAAGCAACAGCAGATATCTCGGCAATGGCAATTTTGCTCACTAAGTGAGATATATTTACTGTAAGTTACGGTAAAAAAAGTGTAAAATGGGGCGATCGCACATTTCTCCCGCCGATCCCACAGACTTGGAATCGATCGTCAAGTCATCTCCCAACCTCCTACTCTGCCATCACAGGTCGATCGCCCCAAAAGATTTCTGAGTCCACCGACACCAAAATCTAAAAACATAATTAATTTAATTTTAAGTATTGTTACCGCAGCGTGGTAATATTTCTGTGAGCTTGCAAAGCAATCGCCAGCTACCTGCATTAGTTTCTGGGCTCCATGAACACGCCAAACACACCCACCAAACCCGCACCAGCAACCGAGGATCATCCTCAGACTGGCACTGTCTCGACAGTCTCGTCAGAGACAGGCAATCCCATGCAAGACTTTTATCGCCTCCAACAAGAGTTGTTGGCGTACACCCTTGCGTTTACGGCGATTATTTTTATCTGCGTTTGGATTTTTTACTCCCTGAATATTGCCGTGAATTATTTGCTTGGGGCGAGCACAGGTGTGGTTTACTTAAAGATGTTGGCTAGAGATGTTGAGCGAATCGGCAGCGAAAATCAACGAATTAGTAAGACAAGGCTGGGTCTGCTTGTTGCGTTGATCGTCATAGCAACTCGGCTGGATCAGTTACAGATTTTACCAATATTTTTGGGATTTCTGACTTACAAAATTTCACTGATGATTTACGTGCTGCGAAGTGCATTAGCACCAGACTACAGGTAGTTTGGGCAATCTAGTAAAACTCAACTCATAGATTTGTATGGGGAAGCCCGTTGAATGGCAATGCTTGACGTTCTAAACATCTTTAATCGTTTACCCCTCGCAAAATTGGAAGTTGGCCAGCAGTTGTACTGGCAACTGGGCAATCTAAAAGTGCACGGGCAGGTTTTTATAACCTCGTGGTTTGTAATTGCCATTTTAGTTTTAGTTTCGATTTTAGGAACCAGCAAAATCCAAAGAATTCCCAGCGGAATGCAAAATTTAATGGAGTATGTGCTGGAATTTATTCGAGACTTGGCTAAAAACCAAATTGGGGAAAAAGAATATCGCCCCTGGGTACCATTTGTTGGTACGTTATTTCTGTTCATCTTTGTGTCAAACTGGTCGGGAGCTCTAATTCCTTGGAAGCTGATTAAGCTGCCCTCGGGAGAATTGGGAGCACCTACGGCTGACATCAATACGACGATCGCATTTGCACTGCTGACTTCTCTAGCATATTTTTATGCAGGTTTCAGCAAAAGTGGCTTGGGGTATTTCGCCCACTATGTAGAACCGGTGCCTTTCATGTTGCCGTTCAAAATCATAGAAGATTTCACTAAGCCTCTTTCCCTAAGTTTCCGTTTGTTTGGCAACATCCTTGCTGACGAATTGGTAGTCGGAGTCCTGGTGTTGCTAGTGCCTTTATTTATTCCTTTGCCAGTGATGGTTCTGGGACTATTTACAAGTGCAATTCAAGCTTTGATTTTTGCTACCCTAGCAGCAGCCTATATTGGTGAAGCTCTAGAGGGCGGTCACGGCGACGAGCATCACGATTAACTAACGATAAACGGCGCAGAATAAGGGAGGAAATATCAAATTTCCGACCTCAATATTCTCTTCGTGACGGACGAATCTGTAAAATTTCAGTTCACAATTTTGTACTTTAGATAAGGAAAATCATCATGGACCCAATCGTTGCTGCCGCTTCCGTAATTGCCGCCGCTTTGGCAGTAGGTTTAGCTGCAATCGGCCCTGGCATTGGTCAAGGAAATGCAGCAGGTCAGGCTGTTGAAGGGATTGCCCGTCAGCCAGAAGCAGAAGGAAAAATTCGCGGCACATTGCTGTTAAGTTTGGCGTTCATGGAAGCGCTGACAATTTACGGTTTGGTGGTAGCCCTAGTGCTGCTGTTTGCCAACCCCTTCGCATAATAATTTGGGGTCTGAGATTTTGGATTTTGGATTTTAATTACCATCCAAAATCCAAACTCTAAAATCTCAAATAGAATTAGGTGGGAGCCGTCAAAAAAACATGATGCACTGGACAGTATTACTAGCAGTTGAAGAAGCGGCAAAGGAAGGCGGACTTTTTGATATTGATGCTACGCTGCCTTTGATGGCGGTGCAGTTTTTAATTCTAGTCGCAGTCTTGAATGCAATTTTTTACAAGCCGCTCACTAAGTCAATTGAGGAACGGGCAGATTACATCCGTACCACTCAAATTTCAGCTAAGGAACGCTTGGTGAAATCCCAGAATTTAGCGGAGGAATACCAACAAAAACTGGGAGAAACTCGCAGGGAGTCTCAAGCTGTAATTGCTGCGGCTCAAGCAGATGCCAAAAAAATCGCGTCGGAAAAAGTAGCTGATGCTCAAAAAGAAGCTCAAGCGGCACGAGAAAAGGCAAGCTCTGAGATAGAGCAGCAAAAACAAGAGGCAATGCGCTCGCTAGAACAAGAGGTAGATAACCTGAGCCGACAAATTCTGGAAAAGTTATTAGGCACAGCATTGGTCAAATAGCTCGATCGAACAGTTTTAATTTTTGGGTAAAATTAAAAAGCTCAAATCTCAAATCGGTTCGTCCAACCTGCACGCGCAATTATGGAAGAGTATCATGGGGACTGTTTTATTGCTAGCCACAGAAGCTAGCGCAGAAGGTGGTTTCGGTTTAAATTTCGATATTTTAGAAACCAACCTGATTAACCTGATCATTGTTATTGGAGTGCTGTTTTACTTCGGGCGCGGCTTTTTAGGAAAAATTCTTACCGAAAGACGTAACGCTATCGAAGAAGCTATTAAAGAAGCAGAAACGCGCCAAAAAGATGCAGCAGCAGCTTTAGCAGAACAACAGCAAAAATTGACTCAGGCTCAAGCAGAAGCGGAGCGGATTCGAGCCGCTGCACAAGAAAATGCGATCGCAGCCAAAGAAGTAATTCTAGCTCAAGCGGCGCAGGACGTTGAACGCATGAAAGCAACAGCAGGTCAAGAGCTGGACGCAGAACGAGAAAAAGCCGTCGCTCAACTCAGAGCAAGAGTTGCTGCAATGGCATTAGAAAGGGTGGAAGGCCAGTTGAAAAATAGCTTGGACGAGAGCGCTCAACACCAATTAATCGATCGCAGCATTGCGTTACTGGGAGGCTAAAACGTGAGTACAGTCAGCACAGAAGTCTTGCAGCCTTACGCATCTGCCTTGATGTCACTGGCTAAGTCCAGCAATCTGTCAGAGAAGTTCGGGGAAGACATTCGTTCTTTACTTGACCTGCTAAAAAATTCGGAAGATTTGCGTCAATTTTTAGCCAATCCGCTGATACAATCGGATGCTAAAAAAGCCGTAATTAAGCAAATAGCGGGTGAAGAAATGAACCCCTTGATGCACAACTTTCTGAAGCTTTTAGTAGACAAAGGAAGGATTCTTTTTTTAGAAGGAATTGGTCAACAATACTTGGCTCAACTCCGAGAACTAAACCAAACAGTATTGGCTGAAGTTACATCTGCCGTCCCGATTTCAGATGCTCAACTGCAGACTGTTCGCGAGAAAGTGCAGGCGATGACCAGCGCTCGAAATGTAGAAATTGAAACCAAAATAGACGCAGATTTAATCGGCGGTGTGGTAATCAAAGTAGGCTCTCAAATAATTGATGCCAGCCTGCGGGGACAATTGCGCCGTCTGGGAATTCGCTTGAATTCCTGATTTGAGGAAGCAGGAAGCAGGAAGAAGAACCCCCCCCTACCCCCCCCCAAGGGGGGAAGGAAGAAGGAAGAAAGAAGAAGGAAGAATTAAACAGGAAGCAGGAATAAATGAATTTATGTTTTCGAGTTGTTAGTCCCAAATTCTTACTGCCAAATCTCAATTCTTTCTTGCCGAAAACATCGAACGACAACTGACAACTGATACATAATAATTAACATGGCAGCAATCAGACCTGACGAAATTAGCAGCATTATTCGCCAGCAAATTGAACAGTACGACCAAGATGTAAAAGTCTCTAACGTCGGTACTGTTTTGCAAGTAGGCGACGGTATTGCCCGGATTTATGGATTGGATAAAGCCATGTCTGGCGAATTGCTAGAATTTGCCGACGGCACCGTGGGCATTGCACTAAACCTCGAACAAGATAACGTCGGTGCAGTGTTGATGGGACAAGGCCTCGGCATTCAAGAAGGTTCGGCGGTTACTGCTACTGGCAGAATTGCTGAAGTCCCCGTTGGTGAAGCAATGTTGGGACGGGTAGTTGATGCTTTGGCGCGTCCGATTGACGGCAAGGGCGAGATTAAAACTACTGAGTCTCGGTTGATTGAATCTCCGGCACCTGGGATTGTTTCTCGCCGTTCTGTTTACGAACCGATGCAAACAGGAATTACTGCTATTGATGCGATGATTCCTGTGGGAAGAGGACAGCGGGAACTGATTATCGGCGACCGTCAAACCGGTAAAACTGCCGTCGCAATCGATACAATCATCAACCAAAAATCGGAAGATGTAATTTGCGTTTACGTGGCGATCGGTCAAAAAGCTTCTACAGTAGCTAACATCGTCAACGTCCTGCAAGAAAAGGGCGCGATGGACTACACAATCGTCGTAGCAGCCAACGCCAGCGACCCCGCAACCCTGCAATATTTGGCTCCCTACACGGGCGCTAGCTTAGCCGAGTATTTCATGTACAAAGGCAAGCACACTTTGATCGTTTACGATGACCTTTCCAAACAAGCGCAAGCCTACCGTCAAATGTCCTTGTTGCTGCGCCGTCCTCCCGGTCGCGAAGCTTATCCCGGAGACGTGTTTTACCTGCACTCTCGCTTGCTAGAACGCGCTGCTAAATTGAGCGACGATTTGGGCGAAGGCAGCATGACTGCTTTGCCAATTATCGAAACCCAAGCTGGCGACGTTTCTGCTTACATTCCGACGAACGTAATTTCGATTACCGACGGTCAAATCTTCCTTTCTTCTGACTTGTTTAACTCTGGTTTGCGTCCAGCAGTAAACCCCGGTATTTCGGTATCGCGGGTAGGTTCTGCGGCTCAAACTAAGGCAATGAAAAAAGTAGCCGGTAAGGTGAAATTGGAATTGGCGCAGTTTGAAGAACTGGCAGCATTTTCTCAGTTTGCTTCTGACTTGGATAAATCTACTCAAAATCAATTGGCGCGGGGTCAACGCTTGCGGGAACTCCTGAAACAAGACCAAAATTCACCGCTGCCGATGAACGAACAAGTGGCTATAATCTATGCCGGTATTAACGGCTACATGGATGATATCGCTGTGGAAAAAGTCAGCAAGTTTACTGTTGGTTTGCGCGATTATTTGCGGACTAGCAAGCCGAAGTACGGCGAAATCGTTCAAGGCGGAAAAGCCTTGACTGATGAAGCTGAGAAGCTGCTGAAAGAAGGCATTGCGGAATTCAAGCAAAGTTTCTTAGTGTCTGCGTAATTAGTCATCAGCCATCGGTCATTGGTCATTAGTTGCGTCGCAGAACCCCCCTAACCCCCCTTATTAAGGGGGGGACAAGAGCGTTCAGAAGTCATTGGTCATTAGTTACGTCGCAGATTCCCCCTAGCCCCCCTTAATAAGGGGGGGACCAGAGCGTTCAGAGTCCCCCTGTTTAAGGGGGAGACTAGAGGCACTCAAAGTCAACCCCTACTCCCCTTAAGAAGGGGGATTTAGGGGGATCGAGACTTCGAGACAAACGAGAGAGACAGAAGGTTTCAGTCTTAAGTTGATACAAATGGGCTATGCCGTGTCCCTACCGCAGCTCAACTTAAAAACTGATGGCTGGGAACTAATAACTCGGAAATAAAGGCTAAGAAAAAAGGAGAAAGTTATGGCAAATCTCAAAACTATTCGCGATCGCATTAAGTCGGTCAAGAACACTAAAAAGATTACAGAAGCGATGCGTTTGGTGGCTGCTGCTAAGGTGCGCCGCGCTCAAGAACAAGTGACTGCTACTCGACCTTTTGCCGATCGCCTCGCAGAGGTATTGTACGGTTTGGCGGAACGCTTGCAGTTTGACAGCCAGGATTTACCGCTGCTGCAAAAACGCGAAGTGCGATCGGTGGGACTTTTGGTAGTTTCGGGCGATCGGGGTTTGTGCGGCGGCTACAACAGCAACATCATCAGATACGCCGAAAATCGCGCTAAGGAAATCAAAGCTGAAGGCTTAGACTACAAATACGTGTTGGTAGGACGCAAAGCTACTCAGTATTTCCAGCGCCGCGAACAGCCGATAGACGCTACTTACGCTAACTTGGAACAAATTCCGACAGCACCGGAAGCGGCGCAAATAGCTGACGAACTGCTGTCTTTGTTTCTGTCGGGAACTGTGGACAGAGTTGAGCTAATTTACACCAAGTTTGTGTCGCTAATTAGTTCGCGTCCGGTAATTCAAACTTTGTTACCCCTCGACCCCCAAGGTTTGGAAACTGCCGATGATGAAATCTTCCGCTTGACAACGAAAGGCGGACAGTTTCAAGTGTCGCGGGAAAAGGTTTCTGCACCTACAAAGAGTTTGCCGGCCGACATGATTTTCGAGCAAGATCCGGCACAAATTCTGGAGGCACTTTTGCCTTTGTATTTGAACAACCAATTGCTGCGTGCTTTGCAAGAATCTGCTGCTAGCGAGTTGGCTGCGCGGATGACGGCGATGAACAATGCTAGCGAGAATGCTAGCGATTTGATTGGTAGTTTGACGCTGACTTATAACAAGGCGCGGCAGGCGGCAATTACTCAGGAAATCCTGGAAGTTTGCGGCGGCGCTGAGGCTTTGAATGGTTAAGTTAGGGTTGACAATTTGTTGATTTTATGCTATGCGTCTGGGGGAACTCAGGCGCTTTTTTTGAGATAATTGGGCGGTTGATATCAATTCCGGTTGTATCGGAATGATTAAACCACAGAGAACACAGAGGACACAGAGAAAGAGAAGAGAGAAATAATAATTCCGATATTAACGGATTTGATATGAAACCGCTTCTTGTCAAGCTTTCGTCCACTCCAAGCGGACTAAGAATAAGAAGGATATTTAAATTAGACTGTGTTCCCACGTTCTTCTAGCCACCGCTGAAATGATTTCTGACTTTCTCCAGATGGCTTACCGAGAATGATATTTTTGATGCTAATGTCTTCGTCAATATCGGGCCAGTGGATTCCTTCATTTCCACCAATAAATCGCCAATTATTGCGATCGTTTGGTGTGCTGTGCAATAGCCGAGGATACCAAGCTAAAGGTACAGAAATAGTACGACCATCGGATAGATCGACTGTTAGCGCGTCGTCTGTAACGACTACGTTTTGTGCTTGGGGGATTTGTAGCAATTCAACCATTACTGATGTCAAATGCTTACTTCTCTATATTAGCTTGGGCGATCGCTCACTCCTGCACAATTTCCACCAAGTCTTCAATCATTACATCAAAGGTGCGGGCCAATTTGTGTATAGAAATAAAGTCAATGGTTGACACTCCCGGACAGCGGGCGTAGTGTCTGACGGTGCTGTAAATTACTCCCGATCGCTCTGAAACCTCTTTTAGCGTCCAACCTTTCTCAGCGGCGAATTCTCTGACTTTTAGTCTGACTAAACCCATACTTGACAAGTGATGGTGTACCATCATAAGATATTTTTATCCCAAAAGCCGATCGCCTAATCTTCGACAATCTCATACAAATCTTCGACCATCACGTCAAAAGTCCTCGCCAACTTGTCCAAGGCTGTCACGTCAATTGTTGCTAATCCGGGCGATCGGGCATAGGTTCTGAGCGTACTGTAGACTACGCCCGATCGCTCTGAAACCTCTTTGATCGTCCAGCCTTTCTCAGCAGCAAACTCTCGAACCCGTAATCTAATTAAGCCCATAAGCTCTTCAGGTGTGACTAATATCAGTCATGAAATTATACTACAAAAGGCGATCGACCTACTCTTTGACGACCTCAACCAAATCTTCCACCATCACGTCAAAAGTACGTGCCAGCTTCAGCAGACAAGTAAAATCAACCATCGCCATTCCCGGAGAACGTGAATAGGTGCTGAGGGTGCTGTAGTTGACTCCCGATCGGTCAGAAACCTCTTTGATCGTCCAGCCTTTCTCACCAGCAAATTCTCTAACCCGCAATCTAATTAAGCCCATAAGCTCTTGACAGATGATTGATATAGGTCGTAAGATTATAATGTAAAAAGCGATCGCCCCCAGGCCTGGAAAACTCAAGGACGGTCGCCTATCAAAGTTCAAATCCCTAAGCAGGAGACTCATCAACCACATTCCCTAAACAAGAAACTTATCAACTAAATTCCCAAATCAAGAGACATATCAGTCAAGAGATACACATCAATCAAGAGAGACATTAACTCAAGAGAGACATCAAGCGAAGGAGATTTCTATAATGTTAGCAAGCTTTTCGAGAAAATCAACCCCCAGACACAGATTGAGCCGGTTTGTCACCAAAGAGGCGATCGCCCGCCTGCTCAAAATCAAGGTAGACCAAATATATCGCTTCGAGTGCTGGGCGCATATCCTGTACGTACACGCCCAAGGGATGAGTCGGTTTGTCAGTTATGCCGACTTTCCGCCAGTGGTGGGAGTGGAATCGCCCTCTGGTTTAGATTTTGGTTACTGGAAGCGGCGGATGGCGAGTCTGAAGGAGAGATTTGCACCAGATTTTTGGGTAGATTTCTATGGGGATAAATTTCGGGAGGCTGTTTCTGTTGCTGAATTGTTGGAGTGGGGAGAATTAGTTGGGGTGGTTAAATTGATGTTGGGGGCGATCGCCCTGGAGTCGCTGCGGAATGTTTATGCACAAGAGAAATCTCTGCTGGAACATTTCTAAGAAGAGCGATCGACTAAAAATAGCAGCCAAGAATCGTAAAATATTGATTGAACAACGTAAAGGAATAAGAACAATGACAACCGAACGCTGGACAGATGAAATGGTGGATGATTTGGCTTCCACTGTAGAGCAAACCACTAGGAATATCGAACAAACTAACCAGAATGTCGATATGCTTGTAGGTGCTGTTAATGCTATTTTAGCAAGAGACTCACAGCGAGATGAAGAAATGCGGCGGCGGGATCGGGATTTTCAACAGTACAAAATAGAGAATGACCAACGATTTAATATTCTGCTCGAAGAAGTCAGATTTTTAATCAGAAAACTGGGAGAGAATCAATGATAGATTAGCAAGGAATATTTCTAAGTGCTACTGTTTCTCCTATGCCAAACCCTGCGATACAAATCCAGCCCAATAATAGGGACTGACAAAGGGTAATCCTTTCTGATTTAAACGCCGCTGAAGGTTGATAATTTCTGTGGCATTTTCCTCAGTTTTTTTCTGCTCAAAATAAGCCTCTAACTGCGGTTTGTATTTAGCGGATAACTCATCGCCTGTTAAGTTACGGAGCTGAAATTGTGCTTGACGTAGGGCTTCAGAACGGCTCTTGTCCTTCTTTTCCTGATAATATAAAATACAAAATAAAGCCGTTGCTAAATCGTCCACAGCCCACAAGGTACTCACCACATTTCGCGCACCCGCACAGAGGAAACCGCTAGCAATGGAGAGCGGATCGTCGGTAATTTGGGTGATGGTTAAATTGGTTTCGCAGCAGGAC
>NZ_JBARVX010000117.1:0-3456 GCF_049646505.1 Microcoleus sp. | reverse complement strand
CAGGCTTCGTCTGTGTTTGCGCGCGATCGGCTTGCCGAGTATCTAGACGAACAGCAAAAGCCTTATACTAAATGGGATAATTTTTTTGACGTGTTGGAAAATTTGTCCCAGAAATGGAATTGAAACTCAACTAGGAATTGCGCGGGGGAGTTGAGAAACCCGGTTTCTTCCTAAATTCCTCGTTGCCTAACCCAAATTTTTTTCGTAGAAACCGGGTTTCTTTCCGTAATAACTATTAACGTAAAAGCTGGACAAAAAACTGAGGATTTGCAAAGAATGAGTGGCGATTTGAGACCGGATTTAATTGCAGCAGCCAAACATTTTTACGATCGCGGTTGGATGGTGGGGACTGCTGGCAATCTTTCGGCCCGCTTACCCGATGGCAGCTTTTGGATTACTGCTAGCGGCCGCGCGAAAGGGCAGTTGACTGAAGTAGATTTTATCAGAATGAGTTGCGACGGCGCGATCGTCGAACAACCTGTTGCCGACAGCCGCCCTTCCGCCGAAACCAGCATTCATTTAGCCGTTTACAATTGTTTTCCAGACGCTAAAGCTTGCTATCACGTTCACTCGATCGAAGCAAATTTAGTTTCTCGGCTAACCGAAGGCGATGCAGTGTCTTTACCGGCGATCGAAATGCTCAAAGGTTTGGGCGTGTGGGAGGAAAACCCCCAAGTGGCGATACCCCTATTTGCAAATTATTTGGAAGTGCCTAAGATAGCCAAGGAAATCTGCGAATACTTTGCCATTTGTACACCATCTGTACCAGCTTTATTAATTCGCGATCACGGCATCACAGTCTGGGCAGACTCGCCAGCCGTCGCCTACAATTACGTAGAAATTGTAGAGTACATTTTTCGATACACGATCGCAGCCCGCCAATTAAATTTAGATTTGAAATATTAGATATGAATTTAGGAAATTCCTAAACGCAAAATCTAATATATCTAAGGTGTTTAGGGTGTACCTTACCGCTAAGTATCGTGTCAAACACTTTTGATTTCAAAAGTGTAGCCAACAAGCAAATATCCAAAAAAGGAAACAACAATCATGTCTAAATATAACAGAGTTTTATCCATAGACGGTGGCGGAATCAGAGGAATTATCCCGGCGCAAGTTGCAGTTAGCATCGAGTCAAAGCTGCAACAGAAAAGCGGCAACCCAGATGCGAGAATAGCTGACTATTTCGATTTAATCGCCGGCACGAGTGCGGGAGGAATTTTAACTTGCATCTATTTATTTCCCGACCCCAAAAATCCCAGCAGACCTCGGTGGTCTGCCCAAGACGCTGTTAATTTTTCTATCAACAGCGGCCGCGACGTTTTTAAAAGTTCATTTTGGCAAAAATTTCGCTCTATAGACGGTTTGATCGATGAGAAATATCCCAGCCCTCCGTTAGAAGAATTCTTTCGGAAAAACTTTAGTGATTGCCAACTCAGCCAACTGCTGAAACCTTGTTTAATTTCCAGTTACGACGTGGAAAGAAGAAAAGCTAATTTTTTCAACCAAATGGATGCGAAACAACATCCCGAAGCCGACTATTTTATTAGAGATGTTGCCAGAGCGACATCTGCCGCTCCCACTTACTTTGAAATTCCCAAAATTTACTCTTTGACAAACGAATGCTACGCTTTAATTGACGGGGGAGTATTCGCCAACAATCCGGCACTTTGCGCCTATGCGGAAGTGAGAAATAAATTCACATTTTCCGAGGATCGCCCAGAGAGAGGCCCGACAGCAAAAGATATGGTAATTTTATCTCTGGGGACGGGAGAAGCTCAGAAAAAATATCCCTACGAAGAAGTGAAAGATTGGGGTCAAATTGAGTGGGTTGAGCCTTTGATTAATATCATGATGACGGGAGTTGCTGAAACTGTAAATTATCAATTAATCCAAATTTATGATGCGATTGAAAGACCAAATCAATATTTGAGAATTACTCCCGATCTGAACCACGAACCACCGCTGCGGATTGATGATGCTTCGGAAGAGAAGATATTGGATTTGGTGAGAATTGGTAAGGATCAAGCCGAAAAGCATGACGAAGAGTTGGATAAGTTTATCGACTTGTTGCTTGCCGAGTAGCCATCAAATTTTAGATTTTGGATTTGAGACTTGAGATTGGATAATTGGGAAAAACTGATGATGACCACAAAACCAATCAGTCTCAATCTAAAATTTAAAATGGTATAACCTACCAACGGCAAGGCTGGCAGACTAAAAATATGTTGACAAATCGCGCAGTAATTGCTGTAGAATTGGCTAAGTCTATATTTAGCAATGCTTGGCCCTGTTTGTAATTAATCGCGAGCTGTCAGTAATTGGTTAAAAAATACCAAGAAAAGCGCGATCGACATTTAGATGAAACCTTGAACAACAGGTGGTTTCAGCGATTTTTAGTGACTTTGTTCCTGGGCGGTCAAGTGCTGCTGCGCGTCCTGCAATGCAAAATTGACCGCCGCAAAATCATGGAACATTTAGTAACAGTAGGCCTGGATTCTTTGCGTTCCGTGCTGCTAATAGCCTTTTTTGCGGGCATGATTTTTACCGTTCAATCGGCCAGAGAATTGATTCGGTTTGGGGCGGTTGGGGCGGTGGGAGGTGCTTTTGCTGTGGCATTTTGTCGGGAATTAGCACCAGTTTTAACGGCGGGCGTGGTGGCGGGACAAGTAGGTTCGGCCTTTGCTGCGGAGATTGGAGAAATGCAGGTGACGGAACAAATAGATGCCCTGTATATGCTGAGAACAAATCCGGTTGATTATTTAGTAGTGCCGAGGGTGATAGCTTGCTGCATCATGCTGCCGATTTTAACAATTTTTGCGGTAGCGGTGGGGATTTTGGGCGGGCTGTTTGTGGCGGCTTATTTTTACGAGTTGGAACCGTCAGTATTTTTGGAATCGGTGCGGACTTTTTTGGGGCCTTGGGATTTAGTAACTGTGGCGATTAAGAGTTTTATTTTTGGGTTGATTATTGCCCTTGTCGGTTGCGGTTGGGGGTTGACAACGGCGGGCGGTGGAAAAGGGGTAGGTCAAGCTGCAACGGCGGCGGTGGTGACTTCTTGGGTGTTTATTTTTATGGCGGATTTCTTTTTATCGCTGTTGATGTTTCACGAGTTGGGAATTACGAGAAGCGGGTAATTGTTGGTAGAAGACTCGGCGGTTGAAACCGCGTCTACACAGACAAAACCCACCTCCGTGGGTTGAAGAAATAACTACAGAAATTAAGTTTGCAGTAAGGACTTTAGGATCGAAAACTTATACCATTTTTCTTTCATATGTGCTATGGATGAAGTCTTAGCCCCCCCTTAATAAGGGGGGGTTGGGGGGGTAATATAGCCTTTCTCAGAAAGATGAGGTGCTCTCGCGGGCCTAAAAGCATCGGGCCTAAAAGCATCGGGCATCGGGCCTAAAAGCATCGGGCATCGGGCCTAAAAGCATACCTCACCTTTGTGAGAAC
>NZ_JBARVX010000116.1:0-1676 GCF_049646505.1 Microcoleus sp. | reverse complement strand
CCCCCAACTCGCACCGTACCCGTTTTTGGAGTAAAAGGCTGTTGAGTGCGTCCTGCTAGCGAAGAAACCACCTCAACATCGGCGATTAGAGACGCTCTGGCAGCCAGTTTAGCAGCATCCCCCGTTCCGCCCAAAATTAGCAAGCGTTTTTTCATAAGTTCACATTTTTCGGTCCGATCGCGCCTACCGGGACTTAAATTTTGTGGGATGTTTTGGGCTACTAAAAAAAAGATTCTGGTCTCGATCGATTTACGACTGATTTAGGACTGCTATACTCGCATTACTGAATCCATGCAAAAAATCTTACTGCTTGACTAATTCCTGCAGATCGAGTTCGAGAAGGTAAGGCGCGATAAACCCTTCATAATCCTTTTTCCTGACTGCTGACAAATCTTTCCAACCAGTAACTCTACCCCGACATTCTTTCGAGCCACACATACACTTGGGTGGAAAATAATTAACAGAGTAGTTTCTCATCGCATAATCAAAAGTGAGTTCTTCCTCATCACCAATGTTTTTGATTGCTACAAAATCATGACCACCTGTTTCATTGACTCTGATGCCACAATTAGGAGCGCAAGAGTGGTTGACTTTAGATATAAGCCCAGCATGGAGAGCATATTTATTCTGGCCTATTTGCGAAGCATGAGAGTTATTTTTGTCCAATATTTTCTCAATTCTGCCAACCATAACTGTTTCACCAGGTTTAAATATTCGGGTGGCAAATACTCCTTCTCCTTTGCCATCAACATCTCTTAATTCACAACCAGTATTCATTTTTTTCCTTGATTTTGTGGGGATATTTTGGGTTACTTTCTTTGAAAAAATAGAGCGTATATAGGTGTACTGTCAAAAATCTTGAATTTGGCGCGACCGTATAAGTAGGTAGGCGCACAATAAGCTCTTCTACGTAACAGAATGTAAAGCAGCCGAGATCGTTGCGTTGGCGAAGCCTGCCCGAAGGGCTTAGCTTCATTTCACTGAGTGACCCTCGCTTTAGACACACTTATATATTTTACCGCTCATCTACTTAAACTCCATGAAAGTTCGTCAATTATCTATCATTTTGGCATTACCCCTCGTACAATCATTAATTACATACAATTGAATGTTTTTTCTATATTAGGTGTTTTATTGAATTTGTTCAAGGATCGGCGAACACAAAAATGCACGAGCAGTCAAATTAAGGTAAAAATTAGCATTTTTCCGAAATATTTACGCGAGCAAAATATAAGCCTGCGTTGCTTGTGGGGCAATGGTTGGGGACGCTCGGCGCAAGTAGGTAAATAGGAAAATTCACAACTATGTAAAAAAATATTAAGCTGTGGCGCATTTAAACCAATAACGACAGAGGTAGGGTGCGTCAGCTAGAACACTTGCTTTGCTATATCGGGGAAATATTTATGTACGCTCCGCACCTTAGTATCCTCTTTTAAATGCCGAACAGCTTAAGTATGCAATCTGAGTTTAATTTAATACGTTGTGTACTGTGGATACTCGCGCCCTTGATGTTGCCCCGATCGAACGCTTCCCTCAAAATCATGTCGAATGACTAGAACGAGTGTAGTTGCAATCAACACATCAACCATTTTAGGTGTATATAATATGTTGAGTACAGCTTTAACTACCAATAGCTATGATTCGATCGCTCTTGAGATTTCTTACAGTATTAATTG
>NZ_JBARVX010000115.1:0-4399 GCF_049646505.1 Microcoleus sp. | reverse complement strand
TCGCCATAACACCGGATAGCAAGCGAGTAGTTTCGGGTTCCGGCGACAAAACCGTAAAAGTTTGGGATCTAGAAACCGGAAAGGAAATATTTACTTTGACCGGTCATGCGGACTGGGTAAACTCTGTGGCAGTGACAGCCGATGGAACGATGGCGATTTCCGGTTCGGAAGACAAAAATATTAAAGTTTGGAGTTTAGAAACAGGAGAGGAACTTTTTACATTTTTAGGTCATGCTGACGGGATAAAAGCTGTGGCAGTTACTCCCGACGGCAAATGGGTAATTTCTGCTTCCGGCGACACAACTCTGAAAGTTTGGAGTTTGGGGAAAGAAAATAATATTGTGGCCAATTTATGGAATCTAGCAGTCAAAAATCAACTTTTCACTCTCAAAGGTCATGAGAACTCTGTAAATGCTGTGGCAGTTACGGCCGACGGCAAATGGGTGATTTCAGGCGGGCGTGAAAACAACCTGAAAGTTTGGAATTTGTCAAGTAGAAAAGAAGTTTTTACTTTAGCAGGTCATGCGGATGCAGTAACATCTGTGGCGACTGTGGGAAATAAGGTGATTTCTGTTTCTGACGACAATACTCTCAAAGTTTGGGATTTGTTGAGTCGAGAAGAAATTGCTAGTTTCAGGGGAGATAGTGCTTTGAAAGCTTGCGCTATTGCACCGGATGGGGTGACAATTGTGGCGGCGGAAGCTTCGGGACAAGTGCATTTTTTGAGGTTGGAAGAGGGAAAATAGTTATTGGTTATTGGTTATTGGTTATTGGTTGTTGGTTGTTGGTTATTGGTTATTGGTTATTAGTCATTGGTCATTGGTCATATCAAATCCGGTAGCATCGGAATGATTCAGATATATATTCTCTCCCTCTGTGTACTCTGTGTTCTCTGCGGTTAAATCATTCCGATGCAACCGGAAACGATATCATTGGTTAAGCTGTTGCAGCATTTAAATTGAATGTCAAAAAAAATCTAAATTTTGTGGGGAGTAGGAGTTGGGCATCCTGCCCGCCCTGAACATACAATGTTTATTTGTCCGACAGCTTATTGTGCCGATCGCACTTTTGTTAAAATTTAAAAGTGCGATCGCCCGTTAGCGAAGCCAACGAAGAGGATCGCAGTCTGTCTAACTTAATTCATCTGGGTTAATTCCCATTTCTCGCAGCCGTTCCGACAAAAGTTGCGATCGCCGCCGTTCCTCTTCTAAAGCTGTTTCTGCAAGTTCTGCCCGTTGTTCGGCTTGTTCTAACAGTTGACAAATCTCAACGTAGGAGAAAAATCTAGTGCCATCAGGTCGATAAATTTGCAATTCATCGCCTGATAAATCGAACCGGATGGCTAACCTTGGACTCGCGTAGTTTTCCATAGATGCGATCGCATCCAAGCCGTCTTCTCCGCGCAACCAACCTCTGAGTTGATTGTTAGTAGGATTGTAAATATAATATTCTTCAACTTGGTGGCGATCGTAAAACAGTAATTTCGTCTCCATTTCATCCTGGCTATTGCTAGGAGAGAGAATCTCAAACACAACTTGCGGTGCAATTCCTGACTCGTTCCATTGCTGATAAGAACTCCGTCTCCTTTTCGGTGTGCCGAAGACAACCATCACATCCGGGGCATTAACAATATTCGGTCTTCCCTGAACCGGATACCAAAACAAATCGCCCGCTACAAATACATTCTCGTCATTAGCATACATCCATTCTAGATTTTGCTCAATGACTAGAATCCAGCGAAACTGGTCGGTATTGTTGGCCATTGGTTTACCGTCGCTGTCGGGGTAAATAACTGCTTGCTGAGTTGGGACTGGGATTTGAGTTACCATAACTATTGTCCGGGATTGGGGACTATTTGATTTAATTTTAGCTGTTTCCGAAGGGTGAGAAGTGCGATTCACGCGCGGGATAGCTACGCTTCACGACTTTTCAACGAAATTCTGCGGTTCATCAAAAAAATATCTCAATCAACATCAAAAACAGGGCAGACACCGCCCGCCCCAGCCAACTAACGCCTCTGCAATTTCACCCCACGAATAGAATAATCCAAAAGCTCGATCGGGTGCATCAAAGTAACAGCCTTCCCCTGCAACTCCAAATGCTTCTTAATTTGCAAAGAACAACCAGGATTAGAAGAAGCAATCAACTGGGCCCCAGTATTCAGCAAATTCTCCACCTTCTGCACGCCCAACTCATCAGCAATTTCCGGCTGAAGCATATTGTAAACCCCCGCGCTACCGCAACACAAAGCAGCATCCACAGGTTCTTTTAGCTTCACACCAGGAATTTGTTGCAGCAACTGGCGCGGCTGCAAACTAATCTTTTGTCCGTGCAACAAATGACAAGCATCCTGATAAACAATTGTCAAATCTCCCTCAACCAAAGGATTGAGTTTCGCCGTAATGCCCGCACTTGCCAAAAACTCCTGCACGTCCTTAACATTAGCCGCAAAATTCTCAGCTTTCTCCCGATATTCCGGGTCATCAGCTAAAATGTGACCGTATTCCTTCAAAGTGTGACCGCAGCCCGCAGCATTAATAATGACAAAATCAACATTAGTATTTTCAAAACTGTCAATCATTTGTCGCGCCAAAGATTTCGCCTGTTCAGCTTGTCCTTGATGTTCCGGTAAAGCAGCACAACATCCCTGACTTTTCGGAATCACAACCTCGCAACCGTTAGCCGTCAAAACACGCACCGTAGCCTCATTAACCGGCGAGAACAACAACCTCTGCACGCAACCTAAAATCACCCCGACTCGATAGCGTTTCTCCCCTTGTGCGGGAATAACTTCCGGTAAATTATCCCGGAAAGAATCAACTGTTACCTTCGGCAAAATAGATTCCATCGCCGCCAAGCGAGGAAATACTTTTTTCAGCAAACCTGTTTTGCGAATTAGTTTTGGCAGTCCTAATTTTTGATAAACAAACAGGGGTACAAGCAAAGGCCGCAACCTGTGAGGATAAGGGAAGAGATTAAAAATCAGAGTGCGAATTACATTGTCAGAAAAAGTACGTTTTTGGTTTCTGGTAACTTGGTGGCGAGTTGCAGAAATTAGCTTGTCGTATTCAACTCCAGAAGGGCAAGTTGTAACACAGGCCAAACAGCCCAAACAAGTATCAAAATGCTGCGAAGTTGCTTCGTTTAAAGGTGCATCGCCTTCGTTAATTGCATCCATTAAATAAATGCGACCTCTAGGCGAATCCATTTCTTTGCCGAGTACGCGATAACTCGGACAAGTTGACAAACAAAAGCCGCAGTGGACGCAAGTATCAATTAATTTGGGATCGGGCGGATTGTTAGCGTCGAAACCGGGGATTTCGAGGGTTTCCAAGTGAGGATTTTGGGCTAAAAAATTGCTTTCTTTAGCTGGTCTTAAATCGTCGCTGGGAACTTGAGATGTTTCTGAAGTTTGCATATATTACCTAATTTTTTGGGTTCGCAGTGACTATCACCTAAAACCCTTGATAATTCTTCTTGCTTTTAGCTGAGTCTCGATCCCCCTAAATCCCCACCCCCCCCAACCCCCCCCAAGGGGGGAAAGAAGGGGGGACTTTGAGCATTTCCTGTCCCCCCCTTCTTAAGGGGGGCTAGGGGGGATCGAGAGCCTAATCGTCAAACAGTATATCGGTACTACATAAGACGTTAAGTTGACACCAATGAAACTGAACTCCTGACTGCAAACTTTAAACTAAATACCGCTGAGAAAGCGATTTGGACTAAAAATATTTTCCGGGTCAAACTCTTGTTTGATGCGGCGCATTAGATCGATCGCACTTCCAGTATAGCCCCAAACATCTAACTCCTGCTTGATATTGGTCGGCGCTGCCAAAACAGTCAAAAAACCGCCTTTAGCTTCGCACCCCCTGCGTACCTGCAACAGCGTTTCGGCCGTCGCAGTCTCAAACCGCAAAACCCCCAAACCGCTGCCGGCATGAATCAAAGCGTCCCGTACCGGCAATTCGTTAATTGCCTTGACAGCCTCCGACGGTCTGATTCCTATTTTGCAAATAATTGCTGAATTATTGGCAGAATCCCACATTGTTTCTGGCAATCTTTCCCATAATTTATCCTCATCATTACCGCTGCAGCTAGTACCTTGCAAGCCCAACTTTTCGCCAACTTCCAACAAGCGGGCTGATTGTTGTTTGACGCTTTCGGCGATACTTTGAAACCTTACGATTAATCCCGAACCTTTACCCAAATTCAGTTTTTCTACTAACTGCGGCGACAGAAAATCAACTGCTGTCGGAGTCAAGGCAGAGGATAATAAGATTTGAGCAGCTTGGGCTAAAGCATTGGTTTCCCCAGTCAATATTACAGTTCCCGATGATTCGGGCAATGGATAAACTCGGAAAGTTACTTGAGAAATGATTCCCAAGGTGCCGTAAGCACCGGT
>NZ_JBARVX010000114.1:0-10173 GCF_049646505.1 Microcoleus sp. | reverse complement strand
GCCCATCCCACAATAAAAAAAGATTTTTGTGGGATGGGCTTCTAGCCCGTCCTCGCTATTTTTGCAATTCAAGTCTATTGTCGGACATATTCTCTAACGTACAAACAAAATAGAACTTAAAAAGATTAGATTCCAGCGAACGTCGAGGGCGATATTGTGCGTGCAAATCAGCAGTCGAAAAGTTCTCAATAACTTTGAGATTGACATCCTCAGCCAAAGTTTCGATATTATCAAAACCAGTAATCCACGGTGCATACATACTTTCGTATTTATCTATGTAATCATTGATATCTTGGTACCCCGTGGTTCTCAAAATCACCCGCTCTGACATATAATCAAAGGACAATCGAAAACTCTTCACATTGTCGCGAATTTGTTCTAACACAAATATTGCATCTTTTTTGGCAAGCAAGGTTGTGTTGCCTTCCCACAAAAAATATGTCGGCCGCTCGAAGTCAAATTCACTTTGTTTCAGTAAAGCTATTAAACCATCTTTGATGTAATCTCCGGGAATGTAGCGAACATTTGCTGTGACTTTGTTAGCTTTGAGGGTTTCTTCTTTTAATTGCAGTGTAGCGCGATCGTCTATTTCAAAATAAGTGACTTTTTCTCCATTTATTCTGGCAGCGCGAGTGTCTAAACCAGAACCTAAAATAACTACTTGCTTGCAACCTCCTAAAATTTGATTTGACAAAACGTCATCAAAATACTTAGTCCGCAACTTAATCATTTCTTTAGCGGGGGGAGAGTTTTGAGATATTTGATCTGCTATTTTTTTTGTTTCCTCATTCAGCCATATTTTTACTACATTATCAGTGTAAAGAGGAATTGTTTCTTGATTTTCTTCCGCTCGAAATTCGGCAACGATAAAAGCAGTACCAGTTACATTGTTCACGGCTAGTTTTTCCCTTTGACTATTGGCTTCTGGCATCTGCTAAAGACTCATTGCTGGCTTCACTATCTGAGTGCAGTTCTGCTTGGCGGATTTTATCGGGAATCAGTCCTTCTGGCCGCACGATCATCATTACAACGAGAGTTAAACCAAATAGAAATAAACGCATTTGAATCGGATCTAAACTGGTGGCGAGAAAGTCTCGCAACTGGGGAATTGCAACTCTGGGAAGTACAAAAGTATTCAGGAAACCTTTGAGGACTTGGGCGAGTTGGGGCAGATAAAGCCGATCGGCAGACATGATAATGATAGCGCCTAAAATCACCCCGGTCATGTTGCCCAAACCGCCTAAAATCACCATGCACAGGATAATCACCGAGACTGAAAAATCGAAGACGCTGGGAAAAACCGCGCTGATATAGGCAGCGTAAAATGCGCCTGCAAACCCCGAAAATGTCGCTCCCATTGCAAAAGCCGAAAGTTTGGTTTTGACCAGGTTAATGCCCATTGCGCTTGCCGCTAATTCATCTTCGCGCATGGCATTCCAGGCCCGTCCCAAGCGGGAATCTCGCAGCCGCGAAATCATGAAGTAAGCGAAGACGACGAGCAGTAAAATTAGGTAGTACCAGGGAAAGTAGTTGCCGGTGCTGAATGTGCCGATGATGGGGAGAGATGGACGCGCGATCGGGTTAATTCCCGCTTCGCCGCCGGTGAGGTTAAAAGGTCGATCGCACCCAACCAGACACAGCACCAATTCCGGCTTGCCCAAAATTAAAGCTACAATCTTCGAGATTGGTTCGTCGATCCGAATGTCGGTTAAATTCCGAAACACCACCGGGATAATTTCGCCAAAACCGAGGGTAACAATTGCCAAATAATCGCCCTTAAGCCGCAGGGTGGGAATACCCAGGATAACGCCCGCAATGCCAGCTACACCGGCGGCGATCGGCAATACCACCCAAAAATTCCAAGCAATATTTATCTGCCCGGAAGATAGCAAAGCTGTCGTGTAAGCGCCGATCGCAAAAAACGCCGCATATCCCAAATCCAACAACCCCGCAAAACCCACAGTAATATTCAAACCCAGCGCTAACATAATAAAGATTTGAATCTGTACTACAGTAGCAATCCAGCCGGTTTGAGCTTCGAGGTCGATAAACGGAAACAGAATTAGGATAAAAGCTAATGTTACCAGAGTCGCCAGCCGTTGGCGTTGCGGCGGTAAACCCTGCAAAGCACCCATTAACGAAGCTGTCAAAATTGCGATCGCCAAACTGCAAATTCCGTACAGCAAAGTAGTAGGTAAATCCACAGCAGATTGACCAGAAAAAGGTCTAACTACAACTCCTTCGAGGACGCTAGCAACTAACAGCCAAACGCCCAATCCCAAACCCGCCAAACAGCCAATTGTTGCACCCATTTTCGGATTGTCAACCTTCTGTTCCCGACCGGCAATGAAGCCCGCAGCCGTGCCCATCAGCCAGCCGATGACAGTTCCGCTCCAACCGCCGAATAACACAACAGTCAAAAAGGCGATCGCTCCTAAAATACCAGTCGATTTAATTGCTTTGATTATTTTATTTGACATAAAAAGAAGTCATTAGTCATTAGTCAGTGGTCATTAGTCATTAGTCATTAGTCATTAGTTATTAGTCATTAGTCAGTAGTCATTAGTCAGTAGTCAGTAGTCAGTAGTCAGTAGTCAGGAGTCAGTGGTCATTAGTCATTAGTCAGTGGTCATTAGTCATTAGTCATTAGTCATTAGTCATTAGTCAGCAGTTAGATCGAAGAATGCTAGGAATCGCAGTTATAGATGCGACTGACGCGGGCAGTGCCAACTTCTGCCTCAATCAATGCGATCGAGTGCTTGTCGTGGAAACTGTCATCAGGCTAGCTACAGTTTAAAGTCTTTTGAGTTCGATTGTTGCACCAAAAGCGACGAAAATTCAAATAGACCTCTTGCAAAAGTCAAATTTACCCCCCTTAGTCCCCCCTTATTAAGGGGAGAAACAAGAATAATCTTGCTCCCTCCCCGCGGGAGGGGAGGGTTGGGGTGGGGTGCTTTGGATTTTTGCAAGAGTTCAAATATACTGGAATTGTTACCCAAACACACTTCAAACGGGCGATCGCAATATGGTACAAGCTCCTCAAAAAACTATCACCCTGGACGAGTTTTTGCAACTGCCAGAAACCAAACCCGCTAGCGAATACATCAACGGTGCCATTTTAGAAAAACCTATGCCAAAAGGAAAACACAGCAAACTACAAGCCAGACTCGTCACAGTCGCCAACGACATCGCAGAGAAACCGCAAATTGCGATCGCCCTACCAGAACTTCGCTGCACCTTTGGCGGACGTTCTATTGTTCCCGATGTCGCAATTTTTGTTTGGAATCGTATTCCCCTAGACGCTGACGGCGAAATTGCCAATACATTTAATGCTCACCCAGACTGGACAATCGAAATTTTGTCCCCCGGACAAAGCCAAACCAAAGTCACCCACAATATTTTGCACTGTTTGAATGCCGGTTGTCAGATGGGTTGGTTGCTCGATCCCGATGAAAAAAACATTTTAGCCTATCCCGCAAGACAGCAGCCGATTTCATTGCAAGAACCGACAGATATACTACCGGTTCCCGAATTTATGGGGGAAATGCAGTTGACTTTAGGCGAAGTTTTTGGCTGGCTCAAACCTGGGAATATTTAAGGCGATCGCGATCGCACTTTTTAGGCGATCGCAAATCCGGTATGTTTGCGTACTTCCGGCGAATGAAATGCCAAAACAATGCAGTTTTCAGGAACCCCACCCTCCAGTAATTCATCGGTAATGCCATCTTCAATACCGTCATAATGAATCCACAGTTTGCCGTTCCGAATTTCAACGTGAACTACCGCACCATGAATGCGTTTGCGGTCTTGCCAACCTTCGTGCATCAACATAAAATGATTGCGGTCTTGGCTGACAATCACATAGCTACTAATGTCGCCGTATCTGTACGGCAAATTAGCATAGTAAGACAATATTTGATAGATTAAGTCCCGGTATTCGTCTAGTTTATCCATTTTGTAATAACCTCCTTAACTGGATCTACCACAATGAGTTTTATCCCCCTATCTTCGAGAACAACTTGCACGATTTCCTCCGCAAAAAAAGTAGAACTACTCGTTACCAGGCTCTGCCTGGTAATGCAGATCCGGAGGCTCTGCCTCCAATTTTACCAAGCGAGGCAGAGCAAGAGTGATATCGGTTCCCAGGCAGAGCCTAGGAACCAATTCAATGTCTTCTACTCGTTACCAGGCTCTGCCTGGTAATGCAGATCCGGAGGCTCTGCCTCCAATTTTACCAAGCGAGGCAGAGCAAGAGTGATATCGGTTCCCAGGCAGAGCCTAGGAACCAATTCAAACCAGTTAAAGTATCTTTTGCCATTATTTCAACCCTGCACCTTCAAACCTTCTCCTGAACATTCTCGCCCAACAAACCCCCAGGCCGAAAAGCCAAAATCACCACCAAAACCCCAAACACCCAAGCATTAGTCCAGCGGCTCGACAAATACTGATCGCTCAAAGACGAAAGCACCCCAATCAAAACCCCTCCTAACATCGCCCCCACAATATTGCCAATTCCACCCAAAACCGCAGCCGTAAAAGCCCTCAAACCCGCCGTAAAACCCATCGTAAAAACAATAGTATTATTGTACAAACCAACCAAAATTCCCGCAGAACCAGCCAAAGCTCCCCCGATCAAAAAAGTCAGAGCAATAATCTGATCCACATTAATTCCCATAATCTTAGCAGCATCGCGGCTTTGAGCAGTTGCCCGCATCGCCTTTCCCAGACGAGTGTACTGCACGAACACATGAAGCAAAACCATCAATACAACCGCCACCACCAACACAATTAAATCCTTAGTTGTAAACACAATACTGGTTTCAATTCCCAAAGCTTTGAGAATATCAACTCTGGGTAACAAATCGGGAAAGCTTTTCGGAGCAGCAGAATTAGAACCCATAACCGGAATAAAAGCTTTCAATCCTCCCCAAAATAATCCCATATTTTGGAAAATAAACGAAACCCCGATCGCCGAAATTAAAGGAGCCAAACGCGGAGCATTCCTCAAAGGCCGATAAGCGTACTTTTCCACAACAATATTCAGCCCAGCACAAAACGCCGAACATACAATTAAAGCAACTAACATCACCGGTATAGCAACAGCTAAAGGTGCGCCGTCTTCAATGCCAAAAGCCCCGAACACAGTGAGGGCAGCAAAAGCACCCAACATATACAAATCGCCGTGAGCAAAATTGATTAATTCAATAATGCCGTAAACCATCGTATAACCCAAAGCAATAATTGCAATCAGCGCCCCGTTGACCAAACCAACTAATAATTGTTGAATCAAAACTTCAGGGCTGCTGGCTATTTCCCCAATAATTTTGGGCAAGTCAAATCCGGCGATCGGTCCTAACAACAAAACTATATAAGCTACACCTAGATATAAGAGAATACTTTTCCAGTTTTTCATAATTATTCGTAATTGGGCATTAAGATCGTTCATTCTACTCGTTTCTAGGCAGAGAAACGCGGATTCGGAGGCTCTACCTCCAATTTTTGATACTAGAAAATCGAGGCAATTTTTCTGCTATAAAAGTGAGGCAGAGCCTCTAGATATCAGTTCCCAGGCAGAGCCTGGGAACCAGTTAAACAGTCAACAGTCAACAGTCAACAGTCAACAGTCAACAGTCAACTGACTAATTATTCCGTTTTGAGGGCGCTGACAAACTCCCACTTGCCATCTTTAACAACATTTCCTGACATTGTAGTCAAACTCGTGTCACCGTTAGCGTCAAAACTCCAAGTGCCGAGTACCCCGTTAAAATCCTTAGTTGCCAAGACAGCATCGCGGATCGCAGCCCGGTCATTTTTGCAGACTTTGTTAATTGCGCCGATCGCCACTTTAGCAGCTTCATAGGCATAAGCTGCATAAGCTTCCGGTTCAGCATTATATTTTGCCTTGTAACTTTCGTACCACTTAGCGCCCTCACCAGTCAATTCTTTAGGAGGCAAGCCGCCAAAAGTAGCATAAACACCCTCGGCATCTTTGCCTCCGGCATCAACTAAAGCTTGGTCTTTAATTCCGTCAGGCCCCATAAACTTAACTGCATCAGCCGCCATCCCGACATTTCTCATGTCTTTAATTATTTGTCCGGCGTTGCTCTGAGTAGTGCCGCCGAAGTAAATCATGTCTGGATTTAAAGCTTTGATTTTATTCATTAACGCCTTGTAGTCGCTAGCTTTAATATCAATTCCCTCCCGGCCCAGGACTTGAATTCCCAACTTTTTAGCCGTTGCTTCAAAAACGTCAGCGATGCCTTTGCCGTAGAGTTCTTGATCGTCGAGAATGAAGACTTTTTGCACTCCTAAAGATTTTGCCCAGTTCCCAGCGACAGCCCCTTGAAGGTCATCAGCAGGGACAACGCGGGTGAAATTGCGAGTGCCTGAAGGATAATAAACGTTAGGTTCTTTGGGCTCGCCCGTTCCAGGTTTAGTCAGTCCCGGATAGGTGTTTGCCGGACTGATCATCACGACGTTAGCTTGGTTGAGCACGGGAATGGAAAGTTTAGCAGCACCGGAGTTGTAGTGACCGATAGCGGCAACTACTGAACCGTCAGCGACTATTTTGTTAGAGTTGGACGTTACCTGTGCCGGGTCCCATTTGCCGGCGGCGGCGGTGGCGTCATCGAGCACTTCGTATTCGATTTTGATTTTGCCGTCGCAAGCTTTGGAGTCGGTTTCGGCTAGTGCTTGTTTGATGCCGTTGACCATTGTTTGAGATTGACCCAAGGCGCTGCCTGTCATGGGGAGCATGGAGACAATTTTGACAGTATTTGCGTCTCCGGGGGCGCTGACTGCGACGGGAGAGGCTCCGGGACTGCTTCCAGTGGCGGTGGGTGCTTGAGGATTTTGGCAGCTAGCGCACAGAGAGGCTATGCCGGCGGCGAGGAGTATTGTCCGCAATCGGGCCGCGCCCGGATTCTGAGTTGTGTGGGTTGTTGAGGGTGTGGCACTTTTGCCGCCTGATTTCTGGGAAAAGGTCATAGGTTGGTTTGTTTGTTGCTTGCGTCTTAGCATATTTTCACTCTGTAAGTCTGTAAGTCAAGAGTTAGCACAAGTTTTAAAAATTTGTGTAAACTCTCAAAGATACACTGCTGTCACAAGAAGGTCGGGAATTGGGTCATATCTGATTCAATTACGTGCTAAGATTTTTGAGTATTTATTGACAATGCTTGAACTGCAACGATAGAAATAGCATCATCACTAAATACTTGACATAATATTACTTGCGCCATCTGCATTTTGTCACTACGTCAATGTCGGCGACCTCCAAAATTTAGATTTTAAAAATAACTTATTCGCCTGGGTATGCTTGGCCCAGCAGGGGGAGCGCATCTTATTGAACACTGTTCATCAGCGGTGAGTATATTTAGATGCGTTCGCTCTGACTATCTCCAAAGTGAATCTGATCTGCAAAAAGTCATTGCAGGAATTAAATTACTCCGCAAAGTGTTTCAGACAAGTGCCTTTGATGAGTTTCGGGGTGATGAAGTCGCTCCCGGTGCCGGTGTTAACAGCGATGAAGCTCTCGAAGCCTACATCCGGGAAACGTGCAGTACGGTGTTTCATCCTGTCGGCACCTGCAAGATGGGAACCGACTCAATGGCGGTTGTAGACCCCGAATTACGGGTACATGGAGTTGAGAGATTGCGTGTGGTAGATGCGTCAATCATGCCAACAATCACCACAGGAAATACGAATGGGCCGATAATTGCGATCGGCGAAAAAGCAGCCGATTTAATTAAAGCCACAGCTTGCGTTTCACAGCAAGTACATTTAGCAATGGAAAATTAACAGGAAGTGCGATCGATTAAATAGCCTTGACTATTTTTTTTCAACTATGAGCTAGCTCATAGCAGTTGTTGATAAAAACTGTCAGAATAAAGGTAGTTCAAGGTTAGGAGGGTAGCGATATGACTCTCACCAAAGCAAACTTAACCGCATTAAAAGTAGAAACTCTCGCCAAACTCTATCTGGAAAGTAAGCCAGCCGAAATTTCAGATCAAACCATCGCCCAACTCTGTGATTGGCTAATGGGTGAGTTCCAGCAATTGCCTTTAAATCTACAATTTTCAGATTATATGCGTTACGAAAACGCAGAAAAAATGTTTGCAGATATCGAACAAGGGCAACTTTGGGTATCTGCTGAAAGTTACGATTCTTCGGTTTATCCCAATCCCATTTACGGGTTTATTTTTCAGGGAATGCACGATTGCGACCATTACTTGACGGATAGTGACTTCAGTTTGGAAGGGGAAATCGTGGCTTACAACTTCACTGCAAAACGTGCGCCGAGTTTGGATATCCAAAAGATTCTCTATTCCGAAATTGTACTGCGATCGGCTGCCTATCTTTATTTAGGACATAGGGCCGATCCTAAAATAGTTTTTCCCTAATTAATTATATAGGTAAAAGAGAATGCAGGAATGTCCTTGTTGTTATGAGCCATTGTTGCGGCACATTCACAAACATAAAATTTGCTGGTTTTGTCCCAAATGTCGGGCAATGATGCCAGCTCTTTCCGAAGTAAAAATTACTTCAAACATTAGCATCAGAATGTCAATCAGACCTGGGATGTTAAAATTAAAAGAGGTTAGCTACAAGATTGGAGGTTAGCTCGCGGATGGTTGAGTTGCAATCAGATTTAGAATATGTGGTGACCGATCGCCTAAAAGTTTCTTTAGATGCGATCGCACGATTTTGCCAGCGCTGGAACATTGTCGAGTTTGCCCTGTTTGGCGGGCGTGCTGCGGGATGATTTTCGCCTTGATAGTGATGTGGATGTATTAGTTACTTACGAGCCATCCCACCGCCTCACGCTGTCTCATTTATTGGGTATGCAGGAAGAGATAGAGCATTTATTTCATCGTTGTGTGGATTTGGTGGAAAAAAAGCAGTTAAAAAATCCCTATCGGCGATCGAACATTTTGAAAACGCATCAAGTGATTTATGCAAGCGGGCGATCGGGATAGAGCTTCACTTGTTCGACATGGCGCAAGCAATCCGTCGGATTCAAGAGTTTACGGCTGATGTTTCATGCGACACTTACCTGGAAAGTGTTTTGATGCAAAGTGCCGTATAGCGGCAGTTGGGGATTTTGGGCGAAGCCTCTCGGAGAGTTTCGATCGACTTTCAGCAGTTCCACCCCAAAATTGATTGGCGAAATGCGATTAACTTACGAAATATTTTGGTTCATCGCTATGACCAAGTGAGTTCGGAAGTTATTTGGAATATTGTTACAAGTATTTTGCCTAGTTTGCTAGTGCAAATAGAGGCATTACTGCCACCGTTACCTGATGATACTTGATATGATGCCCGGTCAAATCCCTCCGCTTAGCGCTTGAGGGCGATCGATCCGGTTTGTAGCGAGGACTAAAGTCCGCAGGATCGAAAGACTAAAGTCCTCACTACAAACTAATCTTAATCGATCTCATTCAATCCGACATCAACTACGGTAGCTGACCTAATTTTTGAGAAAGAATCGTTACAGCCACTTCGTAATCCTTTCCGAGGAGGTAAGCGAAATGATAATAGCTGGCAAGATAGAAATCGCAACCAAACTTCTGATAGCGATCTGCGATTGCCAAAAATCCATAACGGGCATCGCTGGGCTTTGTGAACCAATCGCGATGGTAAGAGTCCTGAAGCAACAGGGTGAGTGTCTGTCGATCGCCACTCGGAATCAATCGAACGGGATGAATACTGGCATGGTGCGATCGCGGCACTGGCAGCAGTAAGTTATAACCTTCAACTGTGAGAAAATCTGCCAGACTATCTTCGGTGCGAGGAAAATAGGATTCCTCCGGTAACTTGAGAAAATGGTGCCACGCCATCCAAAATTCGTGTTTGCTGTCAAACCCTGGATCGATATCTAAACGCCACTTTTGGTCTTGACATAAATCATCAAGAACATTTTGGGGCAAGTCCGCGAGTTTCAAAATAGTTTCCCTCTCATCCTTTTAACCAGATCGACTATTATAAATAATTAGATTCTTAGGGTTGTACCATTTTTCTAAAGATGTGCTGCAGATGAAGTCTGAACCCCCCCCCAAAGCATCGGCTGTGCTTTATAAACATCTTTCCTAACAATAAAGTTGACAAAAGTAACTACTTGTGTAGGAGTTATTGGGGAGCTCGCTTCCGATCGAATACGAATTATCCTGCAAAAAG
>NZ_JBARVX010000113.1:0-27886 GCF_049646505.1 Microcoleus sp. | reverse complement strand
TTTCTCAGAAAGATGAGGTGCTCTCGCGGGCCTAAAAGCATCGGGCCTAAAAGCATCGGGCATCGGGCCTAAAAGCATCGGGCATCGGGCCTAAAAGCATACCTCACCTTTGTGAGAACCGCTATATCTAGTGCTACTTTATGAAATTGGTATTAATAACTTAAACACCTCCTACAGTCCTTTCTCCTGTAAGTTGCCAGGTAAAAGGAGGCAGAGCCTCCGCACCTGCATTACCAGGCAGAGCCTGGTAACGAGCAAAAGGAGGCAGAGCCTCCGGATCTGCATTACCAGGCAGAGCCTGGTAACGAGCAAAGATGCCTGTTGCACAAAATATCAAGTTTCTTGTGGGGCGGGCAAGATGCCCGCCCCTTGGGGACTTTTGGGATTTTTTGCTTCAGGCTTGTAAGGAGGGCGATAGACTCGAATTGCTTGAATGGGAACTGTGCCTTCTGTTTCAGGAATGATTTCAAGGATGTGTTTGGAGTTGCTTAAATTTTGAGCTAATGTTGTAGGATATTCGCGGCTTGAATCTGCAATTTGTGGCGGAATGTATGAATCTACAAACATCGGCTTAACTTGCCACGTAATCTCAAAGCCTTTTGGTGTAGGTTTTTTCGAGTATTCATAGGCATTTTGCAGCCACCAGTTTTTCGGTTCAATGGCGATGCGGCCAGATTTTGAAACGAACATTTTGTCGTTTGTACCGCTGCCGTCGTAACCTGTTTTAGAACCTATAACGTCAAATTTAAACTTGCTGGAGTCGCTGTTAATTTCGGTAATTACTGCTTTCCAATCTTCGACGATTAGCGGTTTTTGACTGGATATTTGGAGAATTGCGGGCCAACCGACTCCCAGACTAGCGCTGGGTCTGGTGATGGTGTAAAGTTCGGGAAATTCTGAGGGTTTTTTGCCGTCGATCGCAATTTTAGCAGAAATCGCGCCGCCGTTGAAGGTTTTATCGGCGATCGCATCTATCCGATTTCCTTCAAACTCTAAAACCAACTTGCCATCTTGCCATTTAACATCAGTACCAACTGTATAGGTTTTGACTAAATCCGGCGGCGCTTGAGCAGAACTTGGGTTGTATCGCAGGTGCGGTTTTATCAAAGCAGCTAGCAGAAAATTTCCCCACTCGTTGAGGTGAATGCTGTCGCTCAATAGCTGTTTTGGTTGCAAGCGATTGTCTTGCAAATACCTGCGCCAAGGTTCGCGAATTTCCGCGATTTCGCAGCCGTATTTATCTGCCAATTCTGGCAGCCATTTTGTAGAATGACTATTGTGCCATTCATATCCTTTGACTTCATCTGGATTATCGCTGCTGTCACCTGCGGGCAACCAGTTTATGTGGTCTGAATGCAAGAGTATTTCGCTAGCAGTGCGGCTGCGGACATTGGCAATTATCGCTTCGTAATCCTCATCACCTCCGTAGACGTGAAAAATTAGCAAATCTGGATAAAAAGGATACAAATCGTGTTCGCTGGGACGGATTAAAATCGGCGCGGCAAATCCTCCGATTGCCCGATTTTCCACAATCAAATCTGCATAGGGAAATCGCTGTTTCAAATCCTTTGCTACATCTTTCCACCAATCTTGCTCTGTGATGGATTGACCGTAAAATAGGATGCGTACTTGGCGGCGTTCTGTGGGAGTGCTGGTGGCAAGCAACCGCATCGTTCTTTGAATTCTGGCTCCCAAATTAGGATTGTTTGCAAGGGGAGCGGGCGGCGGAAATGGCGTTTCTGCAGATATTTTGGGGAGGAGCGGAACTAACAGGAAGCTCAGACACAAACAAAGCAGCCACAAGTAGCGATAAATTTTGGATTTTCTACTATTTCTCTGCCGTTTTGCCATTGTTTTATTGTTGTGTTCTGTAAAACTTATTCATAATACCAATTTTATAAAGTAGCGCTAGATATTACCCCCCCCAACCCCCCCTTATTAAGGGGGGGCTAAGATTTTATCTATACTACTATTTCCCTGCCGTTTTGCCATTGTTTTATTTTTCTGTTCTGTGAAACTTATTCATAATACCAATTTCATAAAGTAGCGCTAGATATTACCCCCCCCAACCCCCCCTTATTAAGGGGGGGCTTCGGACTTTATCTATACTACATATGAAAGAAAAATGGTATAACTACCAACCGTAGCTGTAGGGGGCGCTGCGGCGCACCTTCGGAAAGCTGTGCGGCCCATGAAAATGCGTTGCTACAATTCGCTGTACGGTAGATGACAATGCGCGCTTAACGAGTTGCTTTTTTTCTTCTTTCTGCTATATTAGCAAGTTGAGAGCGACAAAAGATGATATAATGCCAGCTAATTAATTGCAGGAGATCGATCGCACATCCAATGGATTACAAAACAGCCCGCAGTTTTCTGATCGACCAAGGAAGCGCCCTCGAAACTAAAAAAAATCCCGATGCCTTCCTGATGCGCCTCAAACAAGGTCAGCCACCGGTACCCGGACAGGTGACATCTATTTTATTAGCTTTAAAAATATTGTTTGAGGGCCTGCAAGAATCTCCCATGCTCGATCGGCAATTAATCTCGGCACTGCATTTACTCTCAGTAGAAAGTTTGCAGCAATTTGAAGCCGGACTCGGCAAAGGAGTTTCTTGGCCCCCGCTGCTGAAAGAAGATTTAAGTCGAATTGCGATCGCAGTCAAGAATATTTTTGCCGGAGTCTGGCAATAGTTTAACTCAGTCAACTCCGGATTTTTAACAATCAAAGTTATCAAACTCTACTCGCGAAAGCTTTCCAAGGATGCCAAAAGAGCCGGCAGTCCCGCCAGCGAAGCAGATACCAAAGCCTCATCTTTGTAAACTCGCGATCGCGCCGTGCCAATACTTTGATACCGTGAGGCGACAGAACCTCGCATTTCCGAATCTCCGGTTTCAGCCGGCCCTAAATTTTTGGTTTTTCGCGTCGGGCCCAACATAGCAGCATCCTCAATTAATCTCTAGATATGCGCCCGTGAGATTTCTCATGGCTTGCTCAATATTTCTATTGTTACGCAAATTTGTAATAGAGATGAAACCGTGAAATAATTATTCACGATAGGCAGGGATCGAGTTAAACTGCATAACAACTCTTATTAATTTGTTACAGGCGGCCGTTATTTCAGCCGATCGCCCGCAGCGGCCCAGACAGCAGGAACCAAAATCGCTGATTTCGCAAAAAAAAACTCAGATAAATGATGCTAACTCTCAGTGCAGCCACCGTTATAGCTCAAATCAGGCCCGACATCCAAAATTTGCCCGATGGAGACTATCGCTACCGAGACTCATTTGCGCTCGATCGACCTTTTCGAGAAATCCAATTTCGCAAACGAGATAAATACATCACCGGTAGCGACTCCGACAAACGCACCGGAAACAGCTACTGTTTTCGGGGAATCCCGCAGCACAACAGCATTACGAACATCACAGCAGCGATCGATATTTCGCCGAAAACAGCGCAAAAAACCGAATGGAAATTAGCACCGGGAAACCCGATTAATTTCGATCGGCTTTATCCACTACAAACTGGGCCGGGATTAGAATTATACAAATGTCTGACCGCATTTTTACCCAAATTGAAGTAGTCATCAGCCAACAGCCAACAGCCAACAGTCAACCGTCAACAGTCAACCGTCAACAGCCAACAGTTAACAGCCAACAGTTAACTCCCTAAGAACCAGTATTTGCCAACTCTTCCCGCAGCAGTTTTTGGTAAACTCTCGGCAAACTAGAACTCATAGAATTGTTCTCAATTCCATATCCCAAACTCGTCCAAGTTCCCGAAAGCATCCGCAAAACATCAGTTAATCTTTCCTGCCGCAGCATTTTTGAAATATCAGCTTTCCAAAACTTGCGATCGCTCAACCAAGCATAAACCACAGCATCCTGATATTCCGGTTCAAAACTGTAATCTTCCCAGAATAAAAAAGTAGCGCGACGGGCGTGATAGCGCTTCGCTTTCTCCTTCCAAGTTGTAGTCAAAAATTGATATCTGCCCGCCGCCGTAGTACACTTGCCCCGATTCGGGCCGTTAACAATTCTCACGCATTTGTCGGGATGGCGGCTCAAATCAAATACATATTTGCCGCCGTAAATAACGTGATAAGGCCGAGAAACATTTGACTCGCTAGCAGAAATAGTACGCATCAAAGCTCGAATGTAAGGATCGCCAGTTTTCATAGCCAGCGGTGGCATTTGTCTCACCTCGCTTGCTGACTGCGAAAGCGGCAAATTTCCCCGCAAATTGGCAACCAAGAAAACACTGCTGCCGATCGTAGCGACGATTAAAAGTATAAATCCGAGGATTTGAATTTCCGATCGCCTCAAGAAACCGCTTTGGCCGCGCCCCCATTTCTGGGCTTCCAGCAAAGTCATTTCCATGTCGGCAATTTCGGCTAATTTTCTCGCCAGCCGCCGCCGGCGCACCCGAAAATCGTATTGATATAGCGGCGCAGCTAACAGCGTTAAAATCGATAAAACCCCCGCCAATTTGACCAGCCAGAAATCGAATTCACCCGCAATCGCCACATTTGTGAGATTAGAGATTCCTGCGAACAATTTAGCCGGATCGATCGCGCGCGCGGGCCAATAAAAAATCGCCAGTTGCACCAACAGCGCCATATTAAACGCAAAAAAAAGCACTACAACAGCATTCAAGCCTTCTCGCAAGTGCGATCGAATGCCAGTATACCGCCGCTTGAACTTGCGCGCTTTCCCGTTGCGGCCCGGCAGCATAATTAGTAAGGGATTTAAAATATTGACCGCTAAAAAGTGAGCGACAAAGAATAAAGGTAACTGAATCAGCCAAGCCACCAGCAGCAGAGTCAAAAAACCGAGCTCGTTGCTGACAGCAGGAATACCCCTGCGAAGGACAAAACTAAAACTTTCAGCGAGAGCAAATGCCCTTAACCACGAAATCGG
This sequence comes from Microcoleus sp., assembly GCF_049646505.1. Classification (GTDB taxonomy): domain Bacteria; phylum Cyanobacteriota; class Cyanobacteriia; order Cyanobacteriales; family Microcoleaceae; genus Microcoleus. Next base: position 22,969 of record NZ_JBARVX010000113.1, on the reverse strand, counting down.
ATAGGGGAACCAAGTTGGCCACTTGAGAGTTTTCATCATGCTGGGAGAGGGAAATTTTAATGGCGGATTCTCAAACTCTTAAGATTTTGCCAGATTTGGCGATCGAAAAATTGCTGCAGGGTGCGAAGCCTCAATTTTCGATCGGGGCACTGAAGATTTGAGATTGATATCGTTTCCGGTTGCATCGGAATGATTTAACCGCAGAGAACACAGAGGACACAGAGAGAGAGAATAGAGATATGAATACAGGACGATGCTACCGGATTTGATATGACTCCACAGATGCAGGGTGCGCCAGCCCAAATTTTTGACTCAACTCGAACAGTTGTTTTTGCCTGACGCACCGAACCCAAACAAGCTTAATTCAATCAAACCACACCGGCAAACAACTCCTCAAAACTCTTTTGTGGGGCATCCGGCTTCGCCACAATTTCCACAATCTTGTTGCGAGAAGCCGGCTGAAACAGCGCCTCCACGCAGACTTGAGCTACCTTAGTGCGGGGAATGCTGCTCTCAAACAGTGTATCCGCACTCCTCATGACGATCGCATCTGAATTATCCTCATTTTTGAGACCGCCCGGACGGACGATCGTATAAGTCAAGCCGCTTTTTTGCAAATACTCCTCCGCCTGTTTTTTCCACACGAGAATCAGCCAAAACAGATTCAGCGGGTGAAAAAACTGAGAAACGCACAGAGAAGTCACCAGCACAAAATGCTCAATTCCCTTAGTCTTAGCGGCCTCCACCAAATTTTTAGTACCCTCAAAATCCACCTTGTAAGGCGCTGTCGGGTCAAAACCAGGGGCCGCCCCCGTCGCGCACAGCAACACCGTACTATCGCCGATCGCATCGTGCAGAGAAGTCGCATTTAATACATCCCCTGTCACTAACTCAGCCTCCGGTGGTAAAATCTGCCTGGCCGTCTCCAAATTTCGGACTAAAGCGCGCACGGGAATGCCTCGCTTGACCAATTCTGTGACAATTCGGCGGCCAGTTTGGCCTGTGGCTCCTGCTACAAATGCTTTCATAAGTCAGGTTATGCTGTTCTTGGGTAAATTTTGTTGCAATCTATTTCCCAATTGTAGGGAGGAAACTTCCTTACCGCATCCCCAACCCGATCGATTGGCGTGTATTACAGGAGAGCATATTATGAAGCAGGATTCCGCTGAATATCAAACTACTGTTGAAGCTTCTGACGAAAATTGCTACCCAGATGCGAGTTTCCGACAGCCCGAAAGTGGAAGTGCGGATGCAGCAGAGGAAGTTGAGCCGATTTGGTTTCACGCCCATTTTGAAGACAGCATGGAGATGTACGCCGATGCTGCTGCGGTGGCTGAGCATTTGGACAATCACAAGAGTTGGTTTTGTCAGTGCGCTTTGCCGATGAAAGCTGAGCCGATCGGCGAAAACGGCTACGATCTATTAATCGGGCGTTTTGGGGCTTTCGGCTACCGAGTTGAAGCGAGAATCGGTTTAGAGTTGCTGCCGGCGGATGCTGAAGGCTGCTATTTGATTAAGACAATCCCGGTTCCGAATTATACCGCGCCCGGATATGAAGTGGATTTTCGATCGGCAATGAACCTAGTGGAGATACCGTCTGACGAATTTGCCGCCGATTGGCCCGCGTCGGAACGCGCGAAGCTACCGCCTGCGATTACCAGTGCCGCGTGGAAGCTAGATTTAGCTGTGGGGGTTTGTTTTCCTAAGTTTATTCGATCGATGTCTCAACCATTAATAGAAAAAACTGGCAATGCGCTTTTGGAAAAAATCATCAAACAAGTTAACCGCCGCTTAACCTATAAAACTCAGCTTCTTTTTCACGAAAGTTTGGGAATTCCTTTTCCCAAAAACCCTAAAAAACACTAACAAAACTTGCGCCCCAACTCACCTCATATCAATTCCAGTTGCACTCATACATGATGTTAACTGTTAGCTGTTAACTGTTAACTGTTAACTGTTAGCAGTTAGCTGTTATATCAATTCCTCTCTTCATCGTCCTGTATTCATTTCTCTCCGATCTCTCTGTGTTCTCTGTGTTCTCTGTGGTTAAATCATTCCGATACAACCGGAAACGATATTAACTGTTAACTGTTAACTGTGAGCAGTTAATTTACTATTCCGATGAAGAGAGGATTTGATATCATCCGGTGCCAGGGGCGCATTTTACCCTGCATAGTACGAGCTTTCTGGCAGCCTTCTTCTGACTAGACAGCTTGTGCTGGAAAATTAGATCCGCGCCAGTTTCTCTTAATATCTGACGCTTAAATTTACTTTCGCACCATCACGGACTTAATCGCAGCATTCGGCTGGTATTTGTTAGTCTCATAAAATCCATTTTTGCCAGCACCGTAAACTCCAGCAAATTGCTTTCCATCAGCTTTGGGAACAAACATAATTTTTCGAGTCGGTTGTTTGGCAAAAACCGCTCCTTCTCTCATTTCGTTGTCCACATTATAAGATAAAGTAGCCTTGCCGTAAATTGCTTCTGCTTTTTTCAATGTCATTCTCGGCCCGATGCCCTGAAGTGTTTTATAATTAGGGTTGTCAGTCATCAGAAGTTCAATGACATCGTTATCTTTGAGCTTTGTACCGGCGGGGTAGATAATCCGATACTGCACTTTGCCCGATCGACTAATCGCCACAGCATCAAAGTCTACCATAAAAGGAGACTCTACCTTAAACAGTGCCGTAGAACCGAGAGCCTGTTTCAGTTGTCCGAAAGTCATTCCCACTTTTGCTTCGCCAATTGCCCGATCGCTAATTGCTACACTTGTAGAGGAAGGTTTTGTCGCAGCATTGGCCGTTTCCCCCAGCTTATGTGCGCCCCCACGCGCCACAGCAGCGCCGGGAATCGAGATTAAGGTGAGGTAACTGCCGATCGCCAACAAAACAGCTATCATCGATCCAGATAAAATTTTTAGATTCAACATGAGTAATTCCTCAAGATTTCAACTTCGATTATCAACCCGCATCTTCTTCACTGTTTTCGGGATAACTTTATTAGTTTGGATTCTCAGAGGTGTTGGTCTCTTGACATTCCTTCCCGGTGGTGTTATTTTGGTACTAATTTTTCTGTCTTTTGTTACGGGTATCCTCAGCACTTTACTGCGCCGATAACCAGACATCCGGTAATTAATAATAGTCATTAGTCATTAGTCATTAGTTAGTTGTTACATCCTTGTTTCCAGGATCTGTATGCCTGGGAATACATATCAGGAGGCTCTGCCTCCAATGCCCAATGCCCAATGCCCGTTATTTTAGTTTCATGGCTTTTCCTACTGTCACGTTTAACTGAGCTCCGAGCAGCATTGCCAAAGAAGAAAGAGCGAGCCACAGCAGCAACACAATAAATGTGCCGATCGTCCCGTAAGCCCAAGTAAAATTGCCCAAATGCAAAACATAAAACCGAAACAAAGCCGAAAATAGCGCCCACAAAACAGCAGCAAAAACTGCTCCCGAAAAAATCGGAATATCGGCTTGGTGGCGGCTGGGCCCGTAGCGGTAAACAAAGGCAAAGGCAACTGATACAATCCCTAAAGCAATCGGCCACCGCCACAGGCCCCAAACAGCTAATAGTTGCGACTCTAAAGGGCAATTGCCGACAAGCATCAAGCAATTTTGGACATCTTTTAAATCGCAATTGGCGACGGACTCCAGCAGGCAGCTCTGGCGGGCAACAACTCGTACAATTAAGTCGCTGACAAATACGGCTCCCGATGCTATAATTAACAGCACAATTGTACCCATACTCAGAAAAATAGAAATAAGTTTTGCTTTCACAAAAGATCGACTTCGCTCGTTCGGGATTTGATGGATGCGATCGAGAGCTGCCATTGCCGCGCTCATGACTCCAGAAAATGCCCAAAGCGATGCCACAAAGCTTACTGAAAACAGCCCTTTATTGCGAGTTAACAAAATTTCTTTGATTAAGCCGCGAATCAAATTGCGAACGTCATCGGGTATTACCTCGCCCAAAAGACCGGCGATTTGATACAGTGTTGACTGCAAAGGTTCAAAAAGGGCGATCGCCGACAACACAGCCAACAGCCCCGGAAACAAGGCCAGTATAGAATTGTAGGCCATTTCCGCAGACAGCCCCGGCAACCGCTGCTCTCCCGCTTTCACGCCGACTTCCTTAAGCGTGCCCCAAGTCAAACACCGACAAAACACTAAAAAATCGCTAAACTTTTTCTTGATGGCTCGAAGCTTCTTTAAAAGCGCCTTAAACAAAGCTAAAATCAGGTAGCGCAACCAGTAATAAATGTTCATAGGGCACAGGAAAGGGGAAAGGTGAAAATGGAAAATAGATCCGGGGTAACGGCCAACTTTCACAGCAGTCAGCTTTGGAGAGTTCGCGGTTAGATATTTATGCAAGCAAACGGGAAGCTTGCACAAAGTGAAAAATGCTTTTTAGAAAATCTGGATGCTCCCCCAATTCGCAATTACCAATTACCAATTCCCAAGGCTTCAATTCTTTAATCTCAAATTAATAATATGTCTCAGCAGGATGTCAGACAGTGGTTAGATGAAATTAAGCGGCTGCAACAGCAGTTAACGGAGGTTTCGCGCGATCGCGACGAAGCAGGTGAAAGTGCGGCTCAGTGGCGCCAACTTTACAATACTGAAGCCGAGCAGCGCCGGAATGATGCTAAATTAACTCAGCAAAGCGTTGATGCTTTGTCAGCACAAATAGAAGATTTACAAAATTTTTACCCGATTGTAGCCGACGATGACGGTGCTGGAGTTGCTCGCGAGCAGGAAGTCGCACAACTGCAAACAGTTGAGCAACTTAAAACTAAGTTAGCAGAAGTTCTCCAAGAGCGCGATCGGGCGATCGAACAAATTAAACAACTCACCCAAGCCCTCAAACAAGAAGAAGCCCGTCACGCCGAGACTAGCAGAAATTTAACTACCGCCCTCGGAGATGCCGTTGACTTGCTCACCAAAGCACAAACTGTTCCTACTACCAAAATGGAAACACCAGCATATTCTCTAGAAATAGTACCTACCCGCACTGCAAATCCCGGCGAAACTGCGATCGAAATCCGCCAAAATCCCGATCGATCCGATCGAAATTCCGCCCAACTTCCACCTTCAAAAAACCAGTTACTCGATCTGCCGCCCTTTGGGAATTAGGAGTTATATTGTGTGCGATAATTTATCCGACGTAATTATAAAATCTACTTGTGGCGAAGATTTTTTGGGCGGTTAGCTGTTAAGCTGTTGCGGTATATGAATTATCTGTCAAAAAACAATTCCCCGTCTTGTCGGGTAGGCGTGACACCCGAATCGTCCCTTGTCGTCGAGTCTAGTCCCCCTACATCCCCCTTATGTCGGGGGACTTTGAGAAGACTCTTGTCCCCCACCCCACAATGGATTTTAACTAAGAGTGGAACAGATCAGAAAGCCTGTTTCTGGAAATGTTGCAAGATGTGAATTTAAAAAGAGGTAGATTGCGATTTACTGTTAGGTTGGGCGGGTTGATTCAGATTGTTGGTACTTGTTAGATATTGTTGGTGAAACCCGCCCCTACAGGTTTTCGCTCGCAGGCTCAATATCTTAGGTTGGGCGGGTTGATTCAGATTGTTGGTACTTGTTAGATATTGTTGTTGAACCCGCCCCTACAGGTTTTCGATCGCAGGCTCAATATCTTAGTTTAAATGAACTACAGAGGACACAAAGAACACAACTGACAACTGACAACTGCCAACTGACAACTAACTTCTTAAAATCCCATCGCGCCAGCTACAGCATCCAAAGTCGGAGCAATTCCCTGTTTAAACTGATTGTTGCTGTGATTAATTGCCGTATCCGGGTCTTTCAAACCGTTACCAGTCAACACGCAAACCACCGTCGCCCCCGTCGGAACTTGGTCTTTTACCTTCAGCAACCCGGCCACAGAAGCGGCGCTTGCGGGTTCGCAGAAAATCCCTTCCTGGGATGCTAGCAGGCGGTAAGCATCCAGAATTTCGGCATCCGTAACAGCACTAAAACTGCCGCGGCTGGCTTCGGAAGCTGCTTCTGCCTGTTTCCAGCTAGCCGGGTTGCCGATCCGAATCGCCGTCGCCAGAGTTTCCGGGTTCGCCACCGGCTGTCCCGTTACCAACGGCGCGGCTCCGGCTGCTTGGAATCCCATCATCTGCGGCAGGCGAGAACATTTTTTCGCTTGGTGGTATTGACAAAAACCCATCCAGTATGCTGTGATGTTTCCCGCATTTCCCACGGGAATGCACAGCCAGTCGGGCGCGTCGCCCAAAGCGTCCACCACTTCAAAAGCGCCGGTTTTCTGCCCTTCTAAGCGGTAAGGATTGACGGAGTTGACTAAAGTCACGGGATAATTTGCGGCTATTTCGCGGACAATTTCTAAGGCTCGATCGAAGTTTCCCTCAATCGAAATCACTTCCGCACCGTAAAGCAAAGCTTGGGCCAACTTGCCCAAAGCCACGTAACCTTCGGGAATCAACACAAAAGCCCGCATCCCCCCGCGTCGGGCGTAGGCCGCCGCCGCAGCCGAAGTGTTGCCGGTACTGGCACAAATTACAGCCTCCGCGCCGGCTTCCTTCGCCTTGGAAATCGCCATTGTCATCCCCCTGTCTTTGAAACTACCAGTGGGGTTGAGGCCGTCGTATTTGACCAGGACGCGCACGTCTCTACCGATTAAGGAGGCGATCGCCGGTGCCGGAATCAGGGGAGTATTGCCCTCTTGGAGCGTCACTACGGGCGTGGTTTCCGTCACCGGCAGGTAGGGGCGATAAGCTTCGATCAAGCCAGGCCAGCAGTTGCGTTTCGGCGAGGCTGCGCGGGCAGCGGAGTTAGCAGCGGAGTCAGTTACAGGTAAAATCAGGGTCACGATGTCAATGGTTTTAGGCAATGGTCGATGAATTTACAATAATTTTAGCTCGATCGGTTAATTTGATGTTTAATACGATCGGTTCAGGTTAAAGTAACTTAATGGTGTGAATGTGTAGATATGTCTACTCAATTACTAATGTCAAATAATTCATCCACTCTTTCTCGGCCTCAAGTCACCGCGAGCAATCCCGAAATGGCTAGTCCTTCTACCCGCTCGACCAGCTTGGCCGGCAAACTAGATTCGGCTAAGTGCCCCTACCAAGCCGATCAGCAAGTTAAGTTCCTGCACCTGCAAGCAGAAATCGACTCCTTGCTGCTGCAAGTGCAAACTCTCACACGGCAACGATCGATCGCTGCACTGTCGGCCCCAGACCCAATTTCTGGCAGCAACAGCAATTAGCAGAGAACAGTCGCTGATGCCAATCGCGCTGCCCCTGTGTTATAAAAACTAAGGTTTTGCTACCCGCAGTTTTTTTTGCCGAAAGTGCTAGAAATTCTGGCGCTGCGGATAGCGATAGCTAGCATTTGCTAAAACGCGCTGGCCCGAAGCTCGACTCGTCTGCCGCACACTGGCAGCGGGCTGATGTTTTATTGCGCTTTTTTAGGGCGCTCATTTTGTCAAGCCATCCACATGGCATACGGAGAATCGAAATCAATTTATGACAGCATCGATCGAAAAACCACTAAATTTGACATCCGCAAGTGACACTTCCAACCTGCGCCTCAAAGATATTCTCAAAACCCTGCCGCGGGAAGTTTTTGTCAAAAACCCCCGCAAAGCTTGGACAAAAGTCATCGTCAACGTTTTATTAGTAGCTGTCGGTTATGTTGGCATAGCAGTATCACCTTGGTATTTACTGCCCCTAATGTGGATTTTCACCGGTACCGGATTAACCGGTTTTTTTGTGATCGGCCACGACTGCGGCCACCGCTCCTTTGCTAACCGTCGCTGGGTTAACGATTTAGTCGGACATCTGGCATTTCTGCCCTTAATTTTCCCGTTCCACGCATGGCGGCACGGACACAATTACCACCACAAACACACCAACAAAATTGGCGAAGACAACGCTTGGCAGCCGATGACAGCAGCCGACTACGCTGCCGCGCCCAAAGCTTTACAAATAGCTTACAGTTTAATCTTCGGCCCGATGTGGTGGGTTGGCTCGATCGCCCACTGGGCAAAAGTACACTTCATGTGGTGGCGCTTCAAAGGCCAACAGAAACAAGAACAAGTGCGGTTTTCAGTTTTGGTAGTTTTAATCGGTGCTGCGATCGGATTTCCGCTATTAATTGCCACAACAGGCATTTGGGGATTCGTCAAATTTTGGTTGATGCCTTGGATGGTTTACCATTTCTGGATGAGCACTTTTACCATTGTTCACCACACAGCCCCAGACATTTCATTTAAACCAGCAGCAGAATGGAACGAAGCCCAAGCCCAACTATCGGGAACAGTCCACTGCGACTATCCCCGCTGGGTAGAGTTTTTGTGTCACGACATTAACGTCCACGTTCCGCACCACCTGTCAACTGCTATTCCCTGGTACAACCTGCGCCTCGCCCACAGCAGCCTAAAAGAAAACTGGCAACCTCATCTCTACGAAACCAAATTTTCTTGGTCTTTAATGAAGCGAATTTCTGACAACTGTCACCTGTACAATCCCGCAGGCGGCTATCTGACATTAGAGGAATTCAACGCTAAAACTAAGTAGTCAGCAGTCATTAGTTGTTAGTTGTTATTAGTTATTGGTTATTGGTTATTGGTTATTGGTTATTGGTTACTTGCTACTAATTCCCAATTCTCAATTCCCAATTCCCAATTCCCAATAACAACCAACAACTAACAATTAACAATTAACAACTAACAATTAACAATTAACAATTAACAACTAAAAGGGCGGGCCAGGGGGCACCGCCCCTACCAATTAACAACTAACAATTAACAACCAACAACTAACAACTAACAACTAACAAATTATAAAATCCCTTGAGTTTTAATCCTAATAACTGCCGCAACGAAAGCGAAGTAGAAAGCAAACTCATTGTCACTTATCTGTTGCCAAAACTGGGCTATACCCCCGACAGTTGGCATCAAGAAATCGCCTTTGGGAATATTCGCCTAGACTTCCTCTCATTTCGCATCCAATACATCCCCTTAATGCTCGATGCAGACTCGCAGATGAGTATAGTCATCGAAGCCAAACATCCCAAGGAAAAATTAGACCGTCACGTCAGGAGACTCAAGCGTTACTTAACAAGTTTAAGCATTCGCTACGGACTCATAACTAACGCTAAAGAAATTAGAATTTACGAAAAAGTCAACGATGATATTCAGCTAGTTTTTCAGTGTGCCGGAGAAGAGCTAGAAACTAGACTTGATGAAATTATCGCTTTAATTGGCAGAGAAAGCTTAAAATATCTAAACAATCCAGAAAATCTCGAACAGGAAGATAGTAATATTGATTTATTGATTCCTGATTTAATTAACGAAGTACCAATACAACCGGACAATCTCGCCACCGCAGAACCAAAGTTAAGTCAAATCTCAGAACCCCAAAAAATACCTGAAAATTATCCACTTAATCTTCAAGTTAAATCCGATGTAACCGTTCCCCAAACAAGCCAAAATACTATGAAAATAATTGCAGTTTACCACAATAAAGGCGGCGTTGGCAAAACTACAACAGTAGTCAATTTAGCCGCAGCCCTGAGCAAGCAAGGTAACAGAGTCCTTGTCATCGACTTAGACAGTCAGGCGAATACAACATTTGCGACAGGTTTAGTAAAATTTGAGGATGAAGAACAAGACGATTTGAAAGACAGCAATATTCTTCACGTTTTACAATCAGAAGAATTTTACCCGATCGCCGAAGTAGCACGCAAGTCTAATTTTTGCAATCCCGAAATCGACGTAGTTCCTTCCCACATCGATTTAATGCAATATGAAACCGAACTCAATCAACTAGATTACAGCCGCATGATTTTAATTCAAAAACTAGCAGAGGTAGAAGAAAAGTACGATATTGTACTGATTGATACGCCGCCGTCTTTGAATTTTTATGCGAGAGTAGCCCTGATTGCAGCGGATTATTTAATTATTCCTTCTGATTTAAAACCTTTTGCCAATCAAGGATTGGTTAATGTCAAGGACTTTATTAAAAAAGTTAATGGATTCAAAAAACAAATTGGTAAAAAACCTTTAGAAGTGTTAGGTGTACTTGCTTGCAAAATCTCCACAAATTCTAAATTTGTACAGTACAGTTTGCCCAAGCGGAGGGAGGCAATTCCCAAACGCTACGGCTTGGAAATCATGGACAGCGTAATTTACGAAAGAGATGATTTAGCCAAGTGTGCAGAACAATTTCAAATCGTGGGAAATATGGAAATCGCCGATCCGATTTCAGTGCTGGACTTTAAGCCAGATTCCATCGCCTCCCAAGAATTTGAAATGCTAGCAGTAGAAGTTTTGGAAAAAATCGGTAAAAACTAATGAAAAAATTATCTCCGTCACTGGTTGCAGTTAAAAAAATAACATCCGCAGTGCCCCGTTCCAAATTTGCTGAGCCTGATTTGGAGAAATTAGCGAGACTAATTTTAGATTCAGGAGGATTGATTAATCCGATAATTGTCCGCCGAAACGGTATGGATGCTTACGAGATAGTAGACGGAGATTTTGAATTCTACGCGGCGGCGAGAGCAAAGGAAATAGAACCTCTCAAGGGCGAGACAATCGGAGCGTTCATCCTGGAAGACGAAAATGAAGAGCTTCTCCTCGAACAACTGGAAATTCTCAGAAAAACCGCAGTCATTGAGAATCCAAGTGTAAGTAACGTTCCCCAACATTCCTCCAGTTTTGAACAGCGGCTGACAAATATTGAAACTCGATTGGAAAACAGAATTAATGAATTAAAAGCCGAGTATACGCGGGAAAAACAGGCGCTGATAGAGAGGGTTAAAGATGTTGAAAGCCGGATTCCCAAACCTGTTCCGCTGTTGGAAGCGCTCAACACTCAAGATAAATTCAAATTGGCTATCAATTTAAAAAATGCTGGAATCGCATCTCAAACAATCAGAGAAAACATCATCACACAGCGAGATTTGGAGCCATTTACTTCCTTTGAGAATGTGGTGCAGCGTATTAAAGGGTTAGGGGATAAAACAATGATTAAGGTTATTGACAATTGGCAAAAATATTTATAAGCTTTCAGCCATCTCAATTGCATTTTTGGGGCGATAAAAGCCCGATCGACAAACGTTGAAAAACCCGATCTGACTCGGCGGTTGAAACCCATCCTACACAATGCACAAACTTTTGTGCCTCTGGCTTGAGACTAAAGAATAAACGGGATATGAAAGCTGGCTTTGGTATAAATCGCAATTGCGGCCACTCGCAACGCCAGCCCGTTAGCGAAGCTTGCAGAAGAAGCTCGCCCCACAGCCAAAAAAAGTAAAGATGAGTAAAGCAGTGTATCGTTGGTGTCCCGCAGGCAGTTAAACTCATCACAGTCGCTTTTTTTTAGGAATTGCCATCAATTTTGCCGATCGGGCTGTCACCGCACAGGTACAGCAGCAAGGCGATATGTCCCCCAAGCGCGCAGCCTGGGTAAGGTGTTTGTCTAGCACCCTACAATTAGAGTTCTTGGGTTAGTCCCCTAGCGCTTAAAACCCAAGCTGTAAACTGCCAACATACATAATTACCCAAACACCTGATTTTAATGACAAAAGGGGACTTGTAACAAGATGGACCGATCGCAAGATCACAACCGAATAGTTGAATATTTGCGGATTAAGCCAGTCAGTCACAGTCAGATTTATACTTCGCAAATTGCGGTACCAGAGACTGAGGGGAGAGAAATCCCTCGCCAACGCCGCGAAACTCTCAGAAGAAGTCTCATCGAGCAAGGTAGCAACTTAATTCCTTTAATTGTACGTCCTACAGAAGCTTACAGCAACGAAGAAGAATATGAAGTAATCTGCGGCTCAGATTGGTGTATTGTTGCCAAAGAACTCGGCATCGAGCAAATGTGGGCTTGGGTTTTTGAAATGACGGATGAGGAGGTAGCTGCAGCCCAAGCAGAAATGGAACGTTTAGCGCCGCCACCAACTCAAAAAACCGCACAAATTGAGACTGTACTGCAACAATTTGAGCTATCATTTCAAAAAAAAGTAGAGAGTCTAGTTAAACAAATAGAGCAATCTGTTAAAAAAAATGAAGATTTGCTAAAAAAGCAAGTTAAAGCTTTAATTGAGCCTAATTTTGAGAGTGACAGAATAGAACAAATTCAGCGTCGGCTCGAACGAGTTGAAAAAACATTTCACAAAAAGGTAGATAAATTGGCTAAAAAAACTGAACATTCCGGTAGCGACAATCCTCAAAGTTCTGCGGTGATTTCTGAGATGAATTTTGAAGGTGCGTTGATACAGTTGGATGAACTAGAAAAACTGATTTCAATAGAATTAGAGCGCACAGTCCAAATTATTAATCAGTTTGTTTCCGATGCGATCGAAGACGTAGAAAATGACCTCAAAAATCAAATTGCCACGCTCCGCAGCCAAATTTGCGACGGTGCAACACCCTCAGAAATAACGCCGCAAATACAGGGTAAAAAGCAGCCGAAGGCGCAGCGTCAGAAGCAGTCGAAGGCGCAGCCGAAACCTCAGTTACCGCAGTTGCAGTTGCAGTTGCAGTTTCCGCCCCAAGAGGAAGACTACGACGCTCTTTCACTGAGGCGGTTAAAGGCTCTTGGCAAAGACCGGAAAGTACGGGGCTGGGCGCGCATGAAACGACCGGAAATTCTAGCGGCTCTCAGAGAAGCGGACGCGCAATAAAGGGGTAATTGCTAATATTTCCAGACTAATTGTTCGGTGTTCGATCGCGTTTTTATGCCAAAGGCGCGATCGGGATTTCAGAATAGTAGAACTCTTGCAAAAATCCAAAGTACCCCACCCCCAGGGGGAACGCATCTTATTGAACACTGTTCATCAGTGGTGAGTATATTTTGAGATAAATTCACCATTCTTAGAAGCTACAGACACGCTTTGTAATGAATCTTTAGATAAAATAGGAACTAATCAATGCTGGCTTTTACTTAATGCTAATTTTGAGAAAAAAATTTTACAACCACTGTTTACAAGTTGTACAATAGTTATTAATGAGTTATTCGTGAGAATTTAGTTGACTGCAACAGCGAGAATCTTAGTCAAATAGTCATCATCCCACCCGGCTCGAAGTCGCTTATTCTTTGTTCCAGTTTTTGAGGTTTTTTCTTGACTCAAAAGATTGAGTGAGATGTGTCTAAGGATGGCAAAGTTTTGCGGAGCATTATCTTTTCTAATCCGACAATCATCTTCACGAAAACCCACATCTAATACCCAATGTAAAGAATTTTCAATTCCCCAATGGCTGCGGACTGATTCACCAAATTTTTGAGCATCATTTGGTAAACTACTAATGTAATAACGAGTTTCAATAGTTGTTTTTCCCTTGACTATTCTCACGGATTCTATCAGACCTATACTATGAAGATTCTCCCATTGATTGTCGGGGTCAATCAGCTCTTTAATGTCACTTAGCATTAAGTGATGTCGGATTTCTGAGCGACCATGATTACTCTCTTTTTTCGTCGAATAAGCTGTATGTGTAAAGCCAGAAAATTCTTGTCTAATTGCTTGTTTAAACAACGATTCTACTCTGGTATACAGAGATAATTGGTTCTTTTTTAAGGTGATTACGTAATCTCCTTCTTGTTCGACAATTGACTTCACAATTGACCTTTGACAGCCCATTGCATCAATGGTAACAATGCTTCCACTTAATTCTAATACTTTGAGTAAAGCCGGAATTGCTGTGATTTCATTGGATTTTTTATCAACCTTAACCTGTCCTAAAACTAATCTTTGACTGGTCGCCCAAGCACTGACCATATGAATCGCTTTTTTGTCTCCTCCCCGATCGTAAGAATGGCGAAGGGTTTTGCCATCAATTGCGATTACTTCTCCTGGATTGAAGCAGCTAATAGATTGAATCCAACTCAAAAAACATTTCTGAAATTGCTCAGGTTTGAGGCGAGAAAATACTCTCGCAATTGTGTCATGGCTCGGTATACCATTCGGCAGTTCTAAAATTTTCTTTAACCATTCGTGTTTAGCTCGCCCATAACTTTCGATATCCACCCATGTATCAGCACCGCAAATCACTGCACAAATTGAAATCGTGATAATGTCAATTAATTGATGATGTTTCGTCCGCTCAATTCTTGGGTCTTCTAAGTCGGAAAAATGGTCGGCAATGGTGATTTTAGGTTTGAGTTTCATAATGGTAAACTCTAATTAAATCTTTTGTGGATACTCAATAATTCTGATCCAATATACCACATTCTGTTAATATTAAATTTAGATGCGTTCGCCCTGACCCCACCCCAACCCTCCCCTCCCGCGGGGAGGGAGCAAGATGATTCTTGTTTCTCCCCGCGGGAGGGGGGACTTGCGGGGGGTGAATTTGACTTTTGCAAGAGGTCTAGTTCTCGGCAGAGATATCAAAAGCTTGCTAAAATAGACACACAGCCTCTTACTCCTCACCCAGCAGCCATGTCCGCAACCGCAGAATTAGCTACTACCCAAGAGATACTAGAACAAGAGATACCGGAAAACTTTATCTTTCCTCCCGGCGATTTAGATAGTGATGAACATTCCGTAGAAACAGAACTTCATCTGAGACAAATAATCCTACTGCTCAACTGTCTAGAATGGCTGTGGCGAGATAGAAATGATTTCTATGCTGCGGGAAACCTCACCATTTATTACTGTTCCAAGCAACTCAAATCGAAAGACTTCCGAAGCTCCGACTTTTTTGTGGTACTCGGAAGTGAACGAAAAACTCGGAAAAGCTGGGTTGTTTGGGATGAAGAGGGAAAGTACCCGAATATTATCGTTGAAATCCTGTCGCCCAAAACAGCGAATACAGACAAAAACTTTAAAAAACAACTCTATCAAGATACTTTTCGCACTCACGATTACTTTTGGTTCGATCCAGAAACTTTAGAGTTAGCTGGGTTTCATTTACTTGACGGGGAATATGAAGCGATCGCACCTAACGAATTCGGGCATCTGCGGAGTCAGCAGCTAGATTTGAGTTTGGGAATTTCTGGGGGAAAATTGCGTTTTTTTACTGCTGGAGGAGAGCTTGTTCCTACTTCAGAAGAGGTCGCAGAAAAGGAGGCTCAACGAGCCGGACAAGAAGCTCAACGAGCCGATCGCCTGGCCGCGAAACTGCGAGAATTAAATATCGATCCCGATACAATTTAGCGATCGGTTCCTCGCAAAAACACGGTTGATGGCAAAATGTATTTGAAAACGCAAAAATAGTTCATAAAAGTGTATACAAGGCAATTGCTTGTCTGACAATAACCGCAGGAGATGACTGAGCCCAATTTCATAAAGTAGCGTTAGATATTACCCCCCCAACCCCCCCTTATTAAGGGGGGGCTTCGGAGTTCATCCATAGCACATTTTTAGAAAAATGGTATGAGCAGGCGATCGACTCATCAACACTGACATACTATGTCAAGATTAATTAGCGCGATCGGGCAAAACTCCCAGTTTCACTCAAGCGTACAAATCCGACGCAGCAAGTTCAAATGAACAATCCCATCTACCAAGGCATAACTCTCAACAACCACTACCGCATCGTCCGCGAATTGGGACACGGAGGCTTCGGGCGCACCTACCTAGCTGAAGATGCCCACCGATTTAACGAACCCTGCGTTTTAAAAGAATTTGCGCCCCAAGTGCACGGAAGTTACGCCTTACAAAAATCCGAGGAACTCTTCGAGCGAGAAGCCGGAGTCCTCTACAAGCTGCAACACAATCAAATCCCGCGCTTCCGCGAACTGTTTCGAGTCAGTATGAGCGATCGAGGCTACCTATTTCTCGTCCAAGACTACGTACCCGGCCAAACCTACCGCTTTTTGCTGGATGCCCGCAAGCGTCAGGGTTTGCGGTTCATAGAAGCAGAAATCAATCAACTGCTGCTCCAGATTTTGCCAGTGCTCGAATACATACACTCTCTGGGAGTAATTCACCGCGACATCTCCCCAGACAACCTGATTCTGCGCTTGTCTGACGGAATGCCGGTGTTGATTGACTTCGGCGGAGTAAAACAAGTCGCAGCCACCGTAGAATCTCTGTTTGCCGAAGCTAACGGTACTCCCGCCCCCGCAACTCGCATCGGCAAGCTCGGCTATGCTCCCGTCGAACAAATGCAAATGGGCCTCGTCAATCCCCACAGCGATTTGTACGCTCTGGCGGCGACAGTTTTGGTGTTGCTGACGGCGAAGGAACCGCACCAGTTGCTCGACAGCCAGACGCTCAATTGGAACTGGCGGGCAGAATGTTCTCTATCTCCCAATTTGTCCCTGGTTCTGGATAAAATGCTCGCTCAGCAGCCGAGCCAGCGTTACTCTTCGGCTCGCGAGGTAATGCTCGCTCTGTCGGGCAATCCGCCTTTGCAGCCGCAACACTCGCCCCTAACCGTACCCCTACCCGCCCCGCCGCAACTACCGGGAACTCCGGTACGAGCTGCGAATAAAAATCAGCAAAAAACGCCTGCTTGGCAAATGGTTTTGTTTGTGGTAGCGGTGCTTGTTGGTATGGGGGGAGTTGGCTGGTTTGCTGGCAATTATCTGTTAAACCTGCAATCAAAAGTGCAGAAAATTCCCCAAACTCCGGGCCCGAAGCAGCAGCAAGAAGATGCTTTGCGCGATCGCTTTTCAAGGCTCGGAATTGACGATCGATTTTATAACGGTTACGTCAGCCTTGTAGACGAGACTTTCTACGCCAAATACCCGGAATTGGGCGGGCGGCTGCTAAAAGAAGGTGAGGGCGATCGCCTGTGGCGCGAAAGATGGCAGAAAATCGGCGACGAGTTGCTCGACAAGCTCCAAAACCTCAGCAGCGACGCTAGAGCCAGGTTGGGGAGTTACACCACCGCCGATATCGATCGCACCAAAATAGAGGTTAACAAGCTTTTTTTGAGCAGTCGCGCCCTCTACGATTTGGCTGATGCGAAGTTCTTTTATTGGTTTCCGCGACAGCCGCGCGATCGCAATCTGATCGGTTTGCCGATCGGACAAATTTGGCAAGCAATTACCGCCGACACCCTCGCATCTTTGCAAGCAGGAGCAACTGTCGAAACCGTCGAATTTGACAGCCAAGCTGCCAGCAAAACCCTCACCGGCAATCTCAAACCCGGAGAAGGGAAAGCCTATATTGCCCGGTTAGCTCAAAATCAAACTTTGCGCGTGAATTTGCAAGCTCCGCGAAGGTCTACTCTGCTGTCAATTTATTCACCAGGGAAGACAAGCAAAGCTCGAGCTTTGCTGCAAGATGCACAGGAGCTGAGTTGGTCTGGATTGCTCGACGATACTGGTTTTTATGAATTCGTGGTAGTTTCTCAGTCATCGGAGCCGATCGCCTACGAGTTGAATCTGGCAGCAAAATAACCCCAGCCCAAAAACCGATCTCGCCCTGACAGCAGTCCCCAACAGCCCCAAATTGTAAGTCGAAGTTCTTGCTCCCAGATTTATCTGTCCGAGTAAATCTCAAGTCTTCAATGCCCCAATCTCAAATCGAATCATGGCTATTGACGCTGAGAGTGCGATCGGGTAATAATAAAGTAATCCCGATCGAGTAAATTTTCCGATTCAAAAAAACAATATGTTGAAATTTGCGATCGTAGCTTTAGTAACTTTTGGATTAGTATTACTCACAGCATTTGGTTTACATCCCGCCAGTGCGACAGTCAGCAATCCCCAATTTTATGCTTGGAACTTTGCCTCTGTCGGTAGCAGCGAACTTGTTTGTAAAAAGACAGTTGTAGTCCCCCAAAACCAGATACTTCCCTCATCATCAATGCAGGCTGTCAGCATCAATTCTGCAATTGTCGATCGCAAATTTTGCGCTAATTCCACTCAGCCTGTCAATTAAGCCAGTGTCGCCCGTGCTGTCCGTCAAAACAACAATTAAATTGGTTCGCTACTTCCAAATGCAACTCTTCACAATCTGAGGAATTGCCTTCGGAAAAAGCGAAAAATTTTTGTTACCGGGAATACACCGGACATCATAGAAGTAATTGCCCTCACCTGCATAGAAACCAGCCCCAAAAACCATAAAAGCCGCCCCCAAGCTGTCGCAAATCCTTCCAAAAATTGAGAATTTTGTTCGAGTTTCCAAATTCAATGCTGCCAGTAAACCTCTCATTCATCAAACCTTCAATCCTGCAATCATATCGTTTCCGGTAGCATCCCAATTGTAAAATCGAGTCAACAGTCAACAGTCAACAGCCAACAGTCGTACCGCCAACAGTCATTCCAATGCTTTGACAGTGATTTAAGAACCGACGAAAAATTATCAGCCAAATGGCTAATCATTTATTGGCTAATTGGCCTAACCAGTAACTCGTTAGTTTAAGTATGCTAGAGTTAGTCAGGTTCTGATATATAGTGCCATCTGTAATCTAAACTATCATGCTTAAAATTCTGGTTATTGAGGACGACGAATTAATCCGGGAAACCCTTGTGCAACTCCTGGAATCTCACAGCTACCGGGTGATTGTGGCCGAAAACGGTCGCTTTGGCGTGCAGATGGCACTTTCAGAGATCCCCGATTTAATTTTGTGCGACGTGCAGATGCCGGAAATCGACGGTTATGACGTGTTGCGAACGCTGCGACAAAACTCCCTGGCTGCAACAATTCCCTTTATTTTCCTCACGGCTCAAAGTTGCAAAACCGATTTTCGTCGGGGGATGGAATTGGGAGCCGACGATTACCTGACAAAGCCCTTTACTAAGGCAGAATTGCTCGGAGCCATTTCTTCTCGCGTCTCGAAACGGCAAACAATTACTCAGCCGCTGACATTCGCGCTTCACCAAGCAGAAGCCAGACTCAAAGATTTAGTTAACGAATCTAGCAACGTTTCTATTCTCTCTCCTGAAAAGTTGGCTCTGGAAGCTCTGCTGCGCCGCGCTTTGGCACAAGGTGAGTTTCAGGTATACTATCAGCCGCAGGTGGATATTGCTACCGGACAAGTTATCGGCGCCGAAGCTTTGGTGCGCTGGCAAAATCCCGATCGAGGTATAATTTCTCCCGCCGAATTTATTCCCTTAGCAGAAGAAACAGGTTTAATTATTCAAATTGGCGAGTGGGTACTGCTTTCAGCTTGCGCTCAAGCCGCCAGTTGGCTGGCTGCGGGGTTTTCGCCCTTTAGGATATCAGTAAATTTGTCGGCCCGGCAGTTGTCAGACCCCGAACTCAAGGCGCGAATCGTGCAAATATTGGAAACCACAGGCTTAGAACCTGCTAATTTAGAATTAGAAATGACCGAAAGCGCTTTGGTGGAAAATGCCACAGTCGCAGGCGCTACTCTAAACGAACTTAAAGCTCTAGGAGTTCGGATTGCGATTGACGACTTCGGCACCGGTTATGCCACTCTAGGATATCTCAAGCTATTTGCTTTTGACAGTTTAAAGATCGATCGAATTTTCGTCCGCAATGCCAACGCAGACGCTCAAAATGCTGCCATTACTACAGCAGTAATTTTACTCGGTCACAGCTTGAACATGACAGTAATTGCTGAAGGAGTAGAAACAGAACCAGAACTAGCCTTTTTGAAAAAGCACAACTGCGATATCATCCAAGGGTATCTGTTCAGCCGCCCCGAACCCGCACCGATATTTGAAAGTATGCTAGTTGCCGACCGGCGTTTGTTCGCGCCGCCCCTAACAGCAGTAACTGCTCGCCCTATCCCCTTTGTACCCGTATCCGAACCAGAAAAATCTAAAAACCTTTCCATGTCGATCCTAGGAATAGTCTAATCGTTACCAGAATTTGTGTATAATAAAACAAAATTCTGGCTTTTAGCTGCTATTTTCTGCGGAAAAGTTGACCCTGCCTCCTCAAAAATTCTAACTTTTTGGATAGGCAAATAAAAAAAGGAGATTTTTCCCAATATTCCTCTACTTGTTCCCATTTTATGCGATCGGCGCTGGTAATTGGACTATCTGAGGAATTTTGGCGTCTTAAAATCGCGATATTTTATCAAGTTGCAGCAGGTAAACTCATTGAAGTTCCTACATTAGGAGCCGCAGTTTCAATAACTGTCAACTGAATTGGTACAAGGCTGTCATGGAAAGAATATTAGTGGTGGACGACGAAGCAGACTGTCAAAAAGTCTTAGCAATGTACCTGGAAAGCCAAGGATACCGGGTTGAATGCGCTAACTCAGGAATTGAGGCGCTCTCCGTTTTTGAAAATGTCCGCCCAGATTTGATAATTTCTGATGTGATGATGCCGGAAATGGACGGGTTTGAATTGTGCCGCAACTTACGCACTAGCCATTTGGGACAGTTCGTGCCGTTTATATTTTTGTCCGGTCAAGGCGAAACTGACTCGAAAGTTAAAGGTCACAAATTCGGCGCTGACGATTATCTGGTAAAACCTTTTCAGTCTGAAGAAATCTTAGCTAAGGTCAAGGCCCAGTTAGAGCGCACTCACCGCATCAACGCCGAGATTGTCCGACTGCTGCAAACTGCTACCGCCAGGGCGCCGCAGCCAACAGTAGCCGCAGTATTGCCAGGCCCTCCACCTTTGCCCTTAACACCAGCCGAGGAAAGAGTTTTTTGGGAAGCTATTCAGGGTTATACTAACAAACAAATTAGCCAGCAACTGTTTATTAGCCCCCGGACTGTACAAGCTCATTTAAGCAGCATCTTCAGCAAACTACAGTTAGAAAATCGCGCCCAGCTTGTGAGATTCGCCCTACAAAGGGGATACAAACCACCTCAAAATTAGCTCAAAACTCACCTCAACTTAGGGTGCGCCAGCCACTCAGTAAGTTTGAGATTTGAGATTTGAAATTTAAGATTTTATATTGACTTGCAGCATTGAATCTGGGAGCTGGAACAAAAGTCTAAAATTGGAAATTCACCACTTTTATCATGTCCGGTCAATTACCGTAACAAAAACGGTTCGGAGTGCAGTCTATTGGCCGGACATAATATCGGCAACGTCGGCAAGTACCCGTTTTTGGGGCGGTCAAAAACTCTCGTATCTGCGAAAATTATCGCCGCCGACGCACTCCAATAGACTTCTTGCAAAAATAGTTAGGACGGGCTAGAAGCCCATCCTAAAATTTGATTAAAAGGACTGAGGCAAGAGGTCTAATGTCAATCATATAATTTCCTATCAATTACCCGCAATCTGTAAAGGTTCCCTCGTTCGGACCTTAGTCCCAGTCATGGATGAGGACTAAAGTCTTCACTGCAAACCAATCTTATCGGGGTAGTTCCAGCCGACACAATCTTACTCCAGATTGAAAACACAATCAGGAAAAGTAGTTATTACGCAAACCCCCGGCCCCAAATTCGTACCCCGCAAGTAGGCACGTTCCAAATCAGCCTGCCGCACGTTACTAGCAGCATCGATATTTGTCCCAGTCAATAGAGCTCTAAAAAGCCTGGTATTTGACAGAATCGCATTCTGCAAATTAGTCTCGCGCACGTCAGCATAAGACATATCCGCTCCGCTTAAATTAGCTCTGTACAAATTCACTCTAAACAGCAGCGAACGCCTCAAATCCGCATTGGAAAAATTAGCTTGCAGCAAATAAGATTCGCCCAAATTAGCATAAAAAAGTTTAGCACCGCGCAAATCAGCTCTCGTCAGATTTGCCCGCGCCAAAAAAGCATTAGACAAATCCGCATTTCGCAAATTAGCACTGTCCAAATCAGCACCGTACATCTCCGCATTAACCAAGTTAGCATTCGCCAAATTAGCACCACTTAAATCTGCTTCTACCAAATTAGCTTCGTAGAGATTTGCACCGCTTAAATCAGCACCTCTTAAATTAGCTCTGTACAAACTCGCCTTAAACAAATCAGCATTTCTTAAATCGCAGCCCTGGCACTCGTTACTTTCGAGCAACTGCCGGACAGAATCGGGATTTTGAGCTTTGACGGGAGCTGCCAGCAAAAACGGCGCTAAAACTGCTACAGTTGCCGTTACACTTGCCAAGATTTTAAGTTTCACAAACAAACCTCACTGCCACTTCAGATCGATCGTACTCGCAAACAGTAAAACTTCAACCCATTTCCTTCTCTCTTTTCTCCCTCTCTGCGCTCTCTGCGCTCTCTGCGGTAAAAAAAAACAGCATTCGCCGCAAGGCGGGCAAAGCCCGCCCTACTTAACTCAATCAAGCCTCATCCAAAGCCGCAACACCAGGCAATTCCTTACCTTCTAGCAGTTCCAAACTAGCACCGCCACCAGTGGAAATGTGGCTCATTTGTTCGCCTAAATTCAACTGTTCCACAGCCGCCACCGAGTCACCGCCGCCGATAATTGTCGTAGTACCGGTTTTAGTAATTCCCGCCAAAGAATGGGCAATTCCTTCAGTTCCAGCAGCAAACTTCTCCATCTCAAACACGCCCATCGGCCCGTTCCAGATTACCGTTTTGCAATCGGCCAAAGCATCTTGGAAAGTTTTCACAGAATCCGGGCCGATGTCCAAACCCATCCAACCGTCGGGAATGTTCTCAACTGAGACAGTTTGAGTGTTAGCGTCAGCAGCAAACTTGTCAGCCACTATCACATCAGTAGGTAACAGAAAAGTAACTCCCCGTTCCTTCGCCTTAGCTTCCAAAGACTTCGCCAATTCCAGCTTGTCATCTTCCACCAAAGACTTACCAACGCTCAAGCCGCGAGCCTTGTAGAACGTGAACACCATGCCGCCTCCCAGCAGCAATTTGTCGCACTTTTCGAGCAGTTTTTCAATGACTCCAATCTTGCTGGAAACCTTGGAACCACCGATAATAGCAGCTAAGGGACGCTGAGGATTGTCGATCGCACTACCGAGATACTGCAACTCCTTCTCCATCAAAAACCCAGCCACAGAAGGACTCAGATACTTAGTAACGCCCTCAGTAGAAGCGTGAGCCCGGTGAGCCGTACCAAAAGCATCATTGACATACAAATCGGCCACAGAAGCTAACTTCTTGGCAAATTCCGGGTCATTTGCTTCTTCTTCGGGATAGAAGCGGACATTTTCCAGCAAAACCACATCGCCATC
>NZ_JBARVX010000112.1:0-7485 GCF_049646505.1 Microcoleus sp. | reverse complement strand
ACTCCTGTTTTGCCGATTCCTTCTATGGCGCGGACTCCGCTGGATGCGAGAACACCGGCTACATAGGCTGCGGTTTGGTATTCTTGGCCGCTGAGTTCGGGGTGTGAGTGGATGTGGCGGCGAATTTCGATCAAGCGGGGTGCGAGGGTGGCGGCTAGTTCTTGGATGCGGGCAAGAAGCATAGATTATCTTGGGGAGTGCGGTACAAGCTGTAGTCAACTAGGTTAACGCAAATGTTTGAGGGTGAACAGGGTTACAAGGGACTAAAGTGCGATTCCCTACGGGATAGCTGCGCTTCACGGGCTTTTGGATAGCAATCCTATTTTGTTTGTGAATAAGATTTTTTTGTAACCGCAGAGGGCGCAGAGGACGCAGAGAAAATAGAGAAAATAGAGTTAGGCAGAAACGGTTAATAAAAGTCTATATTCTAGGTTTAAATGCTGATTTTAGTTGGCAATCTTTGGTTGTGATATCATCAAATAGTATATTTTTGCAATTATTTTTTATGATAACTTTTGGATGGTGGAATGTGATTATTATAATTACAGTTGCTTGGTTTCTAAAATGTAATTGGAGATTAGAAACCGAAAAAACAACATGGCAAGATTCTTTGTTTTTAAAACATCCTTCGATCCAAAGGTTAACTCAGTTTTTTAGTCAACCTATCGTTAACTTTATTTTGCAAGCAGTTATTGTATTAGTTGTCACCCGATTTCTCAGTTATACTGGTTGGTTGGTTTACAATCTGACTCATCGGCTCGATCCGCCTTACTGGGATTTTAAGTGGTTTTATGTAGCGAGTAGATTAGCCCATCAGCATTTGAGCCCCTTTAATGTCGAAGTATTTAACAGCGGTTTCTGTAGCATCACAAAAGTGTGTGGTTTTATTCCATCTTTTGTTTATCCACCTAATATCATTCCTCCGCTGTGGTTTTTGGGCTATTTCCCGATGAAGACTGCATTCACAATCTGGATTTGGCTGCACCTTATTGCCACAGGTTTTGTTTTATGGGGAGCAAATATCTTGTTGGTGTCGCACTCACCAGCTTTTAGGATTATTTGTAGTCTATCAGTTGCATTCCTCTACGGTTTTGTCTTCGATCTTCAAGTTGGCAATGTGGCAACTTTTATTGCCGTTCTGCTGTTGTGGATGTTTATTTATGGTAGAAAAAATCAGGATATAATTGCAGGAGTTTTATTGGGATTAGCTTTTTGTAAACCAACCTTAGTTATATTGTTTATTCCTTATTTTCTAATCAAAAGACGGTTTCAGCTAGTTTTTATATCTATAGTCACGGTAACTTTTTTGGCATTTATAGGTCTAGCTGTAACTGGCAATTCCTTAACAGGATTTCTACAGGATGCGACTCGTGGATTTCCACTCTGGCTCAACGATCCATCGAATAATCCTTATATTTCTATGAGTCGCCTTGATTTAAGGGTTATGGGGCCGAGATTTTTCCCCGATAGTCCTTTCGTGGCGAAGCTATTTTCTGACTTGATTATTCTGGTGCTAGTTGGTTTAGTGAGTTGGTATTTTTACCGAAAACAATCTCGCAATGCTTGGTCAAAAAAACTTGAGTTATCTGAAATGGTGCTAATTTCTAGTTTGAGTATTGCTATCAACTATTCACAGCCCACCAGTTCGGTGATGTTAGCACCGGCGGTGGTTTTTTTGCTGAACGATTTATGTTTTCAGATTAAAAATTGTGTCTTTTCTCGGCAAAGAATGTCGGTTTGGTTGTTGGGGGTTGGTTGTCTGTTGGTGCAAACGGCAGTGATTCATGCTGGGTTGTTGGTGTTTCTGGGAAAGCGCTGGAATTGGAAGGGGGGGGAATTGCCTTATTTGTTTAAAGTAACTATTTTTTCACTGCCGAGTTATGCAGTTTTAGGTCTTACGTTGAGTGTTTTAGTTTTAGCAATGACATCTCTTGGTCAAAAACAGGTGGCTGAATTTGATCCATAGATGCTCCGAGGGGCGGGCTGTTGAGGGCAAAGTTAGCTGCTTAGTCGTCTTTGGATTGATTAAATTTGCCTTCCTTCTGTGCTCTGTCGAGCCCTTCTTCCACTAAAAGTAGTGCCATTTGGGAAATAGAACGACGCTCAAGACTAGCCAGTTTCTCTAACTTCTCCTTAATTTCGGGCGGCGGGTAAAAGGCAACTCTAGGAGATTTTGCAGGACTCACATTGTTTGGGGGTAGCGTGTTCACCATGTCATTTTAAGCCATCGGGCTCGTCCTCCTCGTAAACCATTAAATCCCCAGGCTGACAGTTCAGTGCTCTGCACAAAGCGCTGAGAGTGGCTTCGTCAATTCTGGTGAGTCGGCGACGGGTTTTGATTTTAGACACAGAAGTGGGGTGCATCCCAATTCTAGCCGCCAATTCTTTATTGCTGATATTGCGATCGGCCATCACAACTGCCAATTTCCAACGGATCACTGCTGATGCTCAACTGCTAGCGATAACTTTGCAAGCAGATGTTACCATTCTGCAACCTTAACTATCCCTTAAGTTGTCGTTACGAGCATTTATTTTGTCGTAACGATTGACAAGCGGCAGCGATTGAACTAGACTCAGGATGTACAAACGAAAAAGCGATCGCCCCCTGGCCTGGAAAACTGGAGGGCGATCGCAATTTCACTATTCGTGTAATTCAAACTCTATGATATCACAGCCAAAATCAGTTCCCGAACTGCTCCGGGAAGAAATTCCCGACGTACCCGCTGGCAAACAACCGATTCGTTTGCTCATTTGCGGCGTTCCCAAAGCGGTAGAAAGCATCGTTAATCTGTTGCACGTTTTGGGTTTTGCACAAGTTGGAGAGTGGAGCCCGCCTCTACCTTCGCCTCTAGCGGGTGAGGTGATTCGGATTTTAACTCGTTACTGGAAAGAATAGTCTTTAAGGGCGATCGTCTTCGTTGGCGCAGCCCCCGTAGGGGCGGGCTGCGCTAACGCGCTTTTTAATGTGAAGTGCGATCGACCTTTGTGTCTCATTGAAGGGCGATCGCTACTTGTCAAGCTCAAATAGCTTCTTTTTTTTTGACAAAGACTATAATCAGTAGTAAGTCGTATCATATGTCAATTCCATCAGAAATAACCGTTCTAGTTGAGCGTATAAAGCAGGAGCTAACTCAAATTGAGCAGGAATCAGGTGAGGGACTAAATATTTGTAGAGCTATCCTAGAGAGCTTTCCAAACAATTTTACCGTGATTCAGCTTTCGGGATTTTTAAACACCTGTATATTTTTCGCAAACACGTCGAAAACACAGATTCAGCAACGCATAGAATATCTCTCAGCAGTTGAAGTCCTGACAAATGATAGAATAGAAGAGGTGGGGGAAGACTTGGCAATGGAACTAGGCCGAGTGCTGGAAACTAAAATAAGAGTTAGTAGTGTTAAAGCCCGTTTGGAGAATTTACAATGACACAAAAAGAACTAGATGACAAGGAATTGCTAGAAATTTTGGAATTAACAAGAGACACCGAACAGAAAGCTAGAGAAATGTGTCAAATGATCTCGGCTAATACTGCTAAATACCAAAAATGGTCTGAAGCTCAAGCTAAACCAGCCGACAAACAGAAACAACCTCAATAAGTAAGTTGTAAAAAAGGCGATCGCATTGACCTTCGTGTCTCATTTAGGGCTTACCCATAAATACCAAATCAACGGGGTTTTTGGCAACTTCTACGAGGCGTAGCGCGTCTTCTCAAAAAAAACCAGTTTCTGGTCTCTGGCAATATAAAGTATGGACAAAGCTTAAACCTGACAAACAATTCATCAAAGTCAAATATTATGCAAGTTGTCATTCAACCTCCCTCCCTCATTTAAACCGGAATTAAAGTCGAAACAGTCAATAATCGTCCTCTGTTCAAGTTTACCGATCGACTTCAACTCCATCTACAAACCCTTCTGGAAAAAAATAAAGTCAACGATCTAACGGCTGAAGAACAAGACGAACTCAACGCCATCAACGAACTCGATCGTCTTTTTACTTACCTAAACTCCCTCCTCCTCAAACTATATTCAACTCACAGCTAGAAGCTCATTAAGCTTATTTTTTAACTCTGGGGATGCCATTAATGGATTATAGACTTCCCCCTCGTATGGTTGCCAAACATAACTAGGACTAAATGGTCGAAAAACAGGTGATATTTCTAGCCCATGAGTAAGTTCATTTGCTAAAACCAATCCCGGAATAGATAAAATGGATAAATCCTCCATAAGTTCACTATAGGTTCTGAATTCATCAACTTCAACCCCAACCAGAGCATAGCGAAACCAAGCAGCAAACCGTAGAGTCTGATAAAATAAAATACCTAATTCTGTCATCAGATAAGCACTTTCAGGGCTATCTATTCCCACTTCACTAATATTATTGGGATAAACCCGACACCACCAATTTCGATCCATATCTTGAAAAGTATCTGTTCGACATAGACATTGGCGATTATTTGACAGCATCCATTCTCTGCCCTCAAAGTGTTGAGCAAATTTATTGACATTGCTTTCATCAGAGCCACACTCTGCCGATAAACTGAATATCCATGCCATTGTTATAGACTCCTATAATATATAAAGTTAATCAACTCTTTCCCAATCATTTTGGGTGTTTGCCAATGCTGCCTC
Organism: Microcoleus sp.; assembly: GCF_049646505.1. Lineage (GTDB taxonomy): Bacteria > Cyanobacteriota > Cyanobacteriia > Cyanobacteriales > Microcoleaceae > Microcoleus. The sequence continues at coordinate 2,857 of NZ_JBARVX010000112.1, read as the reverse complement.
ATACCTTTCCAAAGACATTGTAGCTCTTGGCAAAATGCTAACGTGGGTCGGGCTATCTTGGACAGCTTGCAAATCTCCCATAATGTTTCTGTCATCAATTTGCCATAGGGAGTCTTTTCCAGTTCCACCAAATTTTGAAGGTCTGCGAAAAGCTGGTAAACTTTCAATTGAAAGGGAAACAGACATTCCCTTTGTATTCCTGACGGCAACAACAACAAGCTCTCCTCGAAACTCATGTTCTGACTCTGCTAACAAATAGCCTTGCTCATTCAGATAACCTGTCGGCATTTGCTCAATATCTATGTCAATACCAGGTCTAATCCCTAATAATCTAGCACTACGACCTATTTTGGGCTTACCATTTTGCTCCGCCATGCCACGATAGTAAAATTTTGCCATCAGCTCATATAGCAGCAGTTTGATATAACGATATTATACCAAATCCACCTTAAATACCCCGTTTACCTCTTAGTCTGCGGAGGCAGACTTCGTTTTTGTAGACGCGGTTTCAACCGCCGAATAATACTATTTTGATGATATTCGATAGCGCGTCCAAAAACAATAAAATAGCTTGGCGCGGTTGGCGTTGAAGGCGATGGAACAGAATGTAAGCCGCATATTAGTGTCCGGTACATCCGATTGTTAGATGAGTAATTAGAAAAGCATTAGATTTTTGTCATTATGGTCAATATCAATTTGAGTGACTGTTGCCAAGTAAAAGTTTTTGATAGCATCTATTTTTTGTTGGGAAAAAAGATTGAAGTGATCTGGAGAGATGACAAAGTTTTCGCAATATCTCAGTATAGTCTTAGAAAGAAGATAGAGTTGATATTCACCACTAGCATTTATAATTTCATCAGCATAAGGTCTTAAATCTTTTTGATGATCTCCCAGATAAGAAAGCAAAATAATTGTATCTTTTTTTTGTGGAAACACATTGAAAACAATAAATTTTTGTTCAGGTATTTCCACCCCGATGATGCTTTTAATTGGATCAAATAGGGAGCTTACAGCCAAAGGACAATTTCTCTCAATCCGAATACACTCGTGTTCAATTTCCGTAAATGAATTACTGTTGTAGATATTATCGTAATTCTGTTTGTATTGATACCAATTAATAGCATTTATTATTGGTCTCGTTGCTGCTTTCCAAAATGGTTCATCCATATTTTTAGAATCCCACATTCCTGCCTCAGCCGATTTCTGATAAGTAGTTTGTAAATCCCTAGCAGATTTAATTCTGGTATGTAATTCACGAAGAACTGATCTGTAAGCGATCAAGAATTTTTGCTCTTCGTTGCTACTGTCAAACTGATTAACATCTATAGGACGGAATAACTGGCTATCATGTTCACCGCATAATCCTGTAAACGTTGTTGCTTTATTGCGTCCAACCTCATTAAATTCTATTTCTGGCTCTGTATCAAGATTTAGCCTGTGTACAGCCATAATGAGATGATTGTTACTGGCTAATTGGTCTAAAATCTGACTATTCTGAATTGAGTGTGCGTTGATACAGTCTTTAGTACAATCAGACTTAGGCCATAAGCATTTATTATATTTCTTGCTGAGTTGAGTATATATCAAACTTTTTAACTCATTCATCACTTTTTTATCTTTGCTCATCAGGTTTATTCCTCCTTTTCCTTCATATACTGCTGGTAAAGCGTCGGCAAGTTTTCAACTTCTTGATCGGAAAGACCATAGCTTTTCCAATACTTTCTTGCTTCTTCATGCAAGGTTTTATGACCAATATCCATCTGTCTTTGATATCTTTTCAAGCAATCTTTAATGGCATCCTTCAATGCTCCATCCTTGTCACGATCCCATATTGGGCAAAACACACCAATCCTGCGCTCGCTCGGATCTTCATAAAAACGCCCATATATTGATTGAATGTGTAAATGGAACTCCGGGTTGGATTGCTGGAATGATCCAATGTACCGCTCAACATTCTTAATCCAGTCATACAAAATCGCATCACCGAGACTATAAGCGACTACTACGTCACTGCCACCTGGTTCACGAGAAAGTAGGTTTGTCCTACTTTCCCTTGGGCATGGTCGAACAATTGCCATCAATTCAGGAGGTAAGCCGTGCATCCTGTTACTAGAGAAAATTGCCTCAATCACTCCTCTCTCGGCACGAAAACGATCTCTAGCTGATGGAATTGCATTATTTTTTATATTATTCAGATGTCCTTGCGCTCGATCTGGGGACGATTGAGTTTGATTGTTACTCTGCATCGCCTGTTTAAGTCGAGATTGTATCTGTATTTGTTCTTGCTTTTTTACTTCATTTCGCTTACGGATTTGATCATCATAAAGTTGCTTCAACTCATCTTTGCGAACTTGTCCAACCACAACAATTGTTATGGAATCTAGCCATTCAGGAAGGGCGCGATCATGATTGCACCATAGTTGCTCAATATAAGCAACTAAACTGTCTCGTTGCTGCTTAGGAATGTCTTGTGGCTCTAGCCAGATTTTACTGACCTTTTCGCGATCGCTATTATCAACTTCGTACCAAAAATTCATCTCCAACGAACCAGCATCTAATTCTTTTGCCAGATTGGGGTAATCACGCTTGATATTTGTGATGTGAAACCAAACATTATTTCCAAGTCGTCGATTGGCGGCCCTAAATGTGCGGCTTACAAAGCCGAAGCCCCTTACTGTATCGTATTTCTGAACATGACCAAATTCGACTTCCACTACTGCAAATCCTCAGTTAAATATTGTAGATTGCACTAAGTAAACGAAACCAAATCCCTTCCCTTCCGCTAATTATTAATTATAGCATTGTGGTATTGTGGCTTCTCAACTCCTGAACTAATCAACCTCGCCCAACTCCCCCA
>NZ_JBARVX010000111.1:0-32162 GCF_049646505.1 Microcoleus sp. | reverse complement strand
ACAGTAATGTTTAAGAGTTTTATCATTCTTCCTATTGTTGCTCTACTAACGGAAAATCCGATTTTTCCATAAAGCAAATAACGGAGTTCTTCAAGAGTTGCATCATTATTTTCTTCAATCAATTGGGCCAAGATGAGTAGTTGCTCCGCATTGAGTTTGCCTTTGACTCCACATCGGTCAGTTCTCGGAGTAATGTTTTTTGTTTCACGATATTGTTTAAGCAATTTTTGTACAAAGCTGAGGGCGACAGAAAAACGCTTAGCTATTGCTTTTTGTGAAATGGGTTCAGCATGATAAGTATCAAGGATTTTTTGCCTAAAATCAATCGAATAAGCTTTCATTTTTAACAATGTATGAAGTTTGGTACAATTAAAGGTGTTGTGAGTCAAGCAAATCGTGCTGCCTTTAAAAATGCTATTATGTATGTTATCGCTTTCGCGTGGCTTGTGCGTAACCATGTAATTATAGTTCATTTGATCTTATCTTCTCTGTTTGACCCTCACGAGTGACTGTCAGTAACATGATACCTCATCTTTCAGAGAAAGGCTATATCTCTACCATCTGGCATGACAATTATTTGATTTTTAAATGTATGATTACTCTTCTTGCCTGAAAAGTATTTTTCTTGTTCATACTAATCTCCAGGTCTCTCTGACTTGTTCGTAAGTATCTACTATTAATTCATATTCTGTGAGTATTTCCTTGACTATTTCATAGTCATCAGCGTTTTTTTTACTTGTTCAAGTAAGCTACATGGTAGCAATTCTCGCAATTGAGGCAACCAATAGTTAAATGTATCATTAGCTGTAGACTCACTTACTCCAAACTGGATGCCCAGAAGTTGAAATGTTGTCATATGCCTCAGATAGACCAATGTTAAAATTATTTGTTCGCTCAGAGATAGTTTGGGTTTTCTACCGCCTCCACCAGCAATAATTCTAACTTTCTTTGATTCTAGTAAAGCTGGTTTTTCATGATGTAATCGTTCCGCGTTTTGGATTAATTGTTGTAACTGCTCATAATCCAGACCCATTAATCGCTGTGTTTCTTTAGGATGCTCTTCAATATGATTGAGTATGTCGCTCATGTTTCTGTGTCAAAAAAGCTTTATGATGTGATCTTATCACGAACTGTTACTATTTTGGAGATGTCTAACGGGAGCATGGGAGCGGTTATCCCTCGATAAGCTTTCACGCTTTAGCCAAGCGCGATAAATTAATTGCGGCATTCAAATCTCTGTCGATCGAATGACCACAACTTCCACAGATGTAAGTTCTTTCTTTGAGTGGCATATCTTGGATATGTCCACAGTTTGAACAGGTTTTACTTGACGGAAACCAACGGCTAGCAAGAATTATTTCACAACCAAACTTTTGAGCTTTGTATTCTAGCTGACGCTTGAATTCATAGAATCCACAATCGGCTATAACTTGAGCTAATTTATGGTTAGCCAGCATCCCGGAAATATTTAAATTTTCTACTACTATTTTTGCGTGGTTTTTGCATAAGTAGGTAGTGATTTGATGCAGAGTATCCTTTCTGAGATTTGCCACCTTAGCGTGATGTTTTGCTAGCTTGGTTTTGGCTTGATGCCTATTACCAGAGCCTTTCGTCTTTCTGGACAACTCCTTTGACAGACTACGCAACTTGCTGAGATGCGTTTTGTAATGTCTTGGATTCGGGAAAACAACTCCTGTTGAAAGCGTTGCTAACTCTTTAACCCCCAAGTCAACTCCCACAACATCATGTTGCTTTACAGTTGGTTCGTGTTCTTGCTCATAAGCAAAAGCAATAAACCAACTATCCGCAGTTCGAGATATCGCGATCGACTTGCAGGTGGTGTGAGGCAATTTTTCATAGGTTTTCACCCAGCCGATTGTTGGTAGCTTTATGGACGTACCACCCACGGCTATCGGCTTACCACCTGCGTCAATTGTGAAGGAATCATGATGCCCTTTCTTCTTGAATTTGGGATGTCCACTTTTTTTTGAGAAAAATCTAGAGAAGGAATCTCCTAGATTGTCGAAAGCATATTGAGTTATTTTCTGACTGATTACCGTCTCTTTAATCCATGTAAACTCAGGTTTTACATGATTGTTGAAGAATTTCTTGAGGAGGTATTTATTGGGCTTTAGTCCATCTTCATAAAGGTTGCTCCAAGTAGCTAATCCCCAATTATAAGTAAACCTCGCTATTCCAGCGTGTTTAGTCATTATGGTGATTTGACCCTTGTTTAGTTTTAACTTTGTTTTGATGGACAGAAGCATTGCTCGACCTCAACACTGTTTTTCTCGATCTTGTAAGTCTAACATACGTGGATACACCGGAGGTTTGTCTACAAGTGTACCATTCTATCTATCTATTTAATTGCTAGCTAAGGACTTGCTCCTCAAATTTAACATTTCTGAGTAAAGACCGCTGAATTTGTTACTGAGATGGTGCTGAAAGGTTTTATAGCCCTCAAAAAAAGCCTTTTGTTCTAAGTTCATGTTTTCACAAAATTTGAGCAAATGGTAGGCATGGTCAACGTGAGCTGGTTCGATCTCGTTAGCATGAGAATCAAAAAAATCCAGGTTCAAACCTTTATTAGTTCGCTTTTCTAAGTTCTTAAATCCTTCATAATAGCTAGGAAACCAGCTACTAGCAAACACTTCGTCTGCATACAAAGCTCCCAAAGCACGACCGAGATCGGAACTGCCAATGAGTCCAATCATTGCCCTTTCAAAGAAGGATTCGGCATCAGAACCCCAGTCACATAATTCTTCAGGATTCATCTGAAGTGAAGATGCGAGATGATAAATCATCTGGATGTGAGTTCTGCCAGATTGTTTGAGTCCGACAGAATCCAGATTGGAACCGAACTCAGTTGACATATGCGGGTCGAGAAATATACAGACGAAATCTGGATACAACACAAAATTTCGTCGCATCATCGTCAGGGCTTTAATAAATTCAACATTGTAGCCAAGTTGGGTAGCAACAATACGCTTGGCAAAGGTTATAGAAAACTCTCCTGTCCGACAAAATACCAGGAATGGATGCTTTCTAAATTTTTCTTGCTAGGAGAAAACTTCCTGCTCATTGGTAGGCAGATCGATTGATAACATTTTCAATGTTTTAGGGTCTTGATGAGTGATTTTTAATTATTATTTAAGTGGGGCAGCCTGTCAAGCTTTTTCCCACTCAGGCAATTTTGCGTGAATTTTGCATGGCAAGCTGCTTTGTTTTGTTTCTATAGCAATCCTAAGTGATTTTCTGTATCTGTAAAATCTGAAAGTATTGCTATACAAGAAGTCTAGGAAGACAAGAGGGAGTTGTGTTGTGAGACTCAGATCGGATTGCTATATCTCGCTCTGGTTTCTTAGATCGCTTCCAAAAAAGAATGCTATAATCCACAATCTTGGGTCGATCTCAAATCGATCGACCCAAGATGGCGACTATTGGATGATTTTGGAGAACTGGCATGACAATATCCAAGCGCAATCCCTTATTTACCTATTGCTTTAGTTGCCGAGCTTAATGTACGATCTGTGGTTAAGGCAGCAATTAGGAACTTTGTAGGCAACCGAAAAGATAGCTCTGAGGTTTCCAGCTTTGATTTGACTTGTGAAATCAAGGGAACTTATCAGGAAAAAATCGCGATGACAACCCAAGAAATAAGCAAAACTTATGTTAACAAAAATAAACCAGCGTTTAAGAGTCCGCGCCATTGTTCTGGCGGGAGTTATTTGTGTGTTTGCAGTCTGGACTCCCCCGGCGCGATCGCAGGCGAAACCGAAAGCGGAAGAAGCAAAGGTTGAAGAAGCTCAGCCAGCAGCAAAAGGCGATCCCAAAGCTGCAACAACCACGAAAGAGCTGGATATTCCGGTCGATGAACTCAGAGTTTTAGTTAAGCCCCTCACCCTGGACGAACTCCAAAACGAAGCAGCAGGGTGGATGTTGTTGGTGCAAACCAAAGCCAAAGAAATCAGTCAGGCTGAAGTGGTGATCAAGCGCCAAAATCTAGCCATCACCCAACAGCAAGAGGGAGCCAAAGCATTAGAAGAAGCCCAGAAAGCCCTCGAAGAAGCCGAGAAAATTCAAAAAACTGCCAATCCAGGTTCGCCCGAATACGAAGAATCAGCGAAAAAGGTAGAAGCAGCGAAAGAAAGCTTCAAAAAAGCCCAAGAATCTGTCGATCAAGCGAAAACAACCAAAGCAGAACTTAAAGAAGATAAGACGTTGCAGGCAGTCCAGGAAAAAGCTAAGGAAACTGGGGATCTAGACAAAGCCAAACAAACTCTCGACGAAATGAAGACAGCTCGAGAGAAAATGACGGCTGGCTCCCTAGATTACGAAGAAGCAACCAAAAAGATCGACAAACTAGACGTGGCAATCAAAGCCCTAGAGGATGCCCAGACAGCACAAAAAGCTGCCAAGCCAAACTCGCCAGAATATACAGAAGCCACCCAGCAAGTCGATAAAGCTCAAGGAGAGCTCAAACAACTGCTCCAACAACAAGGGGTTGGTACAACGGATCAGTCAACCAAGCAATCGTCTCAGAATCTCGATCGAGCGACAGCCACCCTCGAAAACATCAAAATCGATAACAGCGGACAGGAGAAACAAGTTGCTGGTTTGCCTGGAGTTGTCAACGACGAACAAAACCTCCAACAAAAACAACAGCAACTGGAAAACACGACGGAACAGCTCAAAAAAAGTGCTGAAACAGAATCGGACACGAAGAACCAACTCGTCGCCACCGTTACCGAACTTCAAGCACAGCTAACGGCAATTATCGATCGCTTTAATGTCATCTTGGACGAACTAGAGAAAAAAGGTGGCAAAGCCGTAGCTTTCCGCGAATACATTCAAGCGGTGAGTGCTGTCGAACTCGACACGAAAGATACCGAAGGGCTCGGCTTGCGGCTGCTCGGTTGGGCTCAATCGGACGAAGGAGGTATGCGCTGGGTGAACAATACCGGGAAGTTTCTAGGTGTTTTCGTCACCTCGATCGTTGTCGCTCAAATCCTCGGCACGCTTTTGAATCTGTTGCTATCCAAAGTTGGTGGCACCTCTGTACTCATGCGTCAGTTTATGGTCATGACTATCAAGCGCGGCGGAATTGTCCTAGGCTTTATGCTGGCTCTAACCGCACTAGAAGTCAGCCTCGGCCCGATTTTAGCCCTGCTTGGGGGGGTGAGTTTCGTCTTAGCGTTCGCACTGCAAAGCAACCTGGGGAACTTGGCCAGTGGCTTGATGATTATGGCCTACAAACCCTTTGATATTGGTGACGAAATCAAAATTGGCGGACTCTGGGGATGGGTGGATTCCATTACCTTAGCCAACACGAAAATTAAAGGCTTTAGCGGTCAAATATTTAATGTTCCCAACAATACGGTTTGGGGCGACACGATCGAAAACCTGAGCGGCAGTGAAACTCGCAAAGTCAAAGTAAATTTGCAGGTCGGCTTCGATGACGACCTGAAAAATGTAGAGCAATTGCTCGTAGACATTATGAAATCCCACCCTCAAGTTCTCGAAACACCAGCTCCTTCAGCTTCTGTGTTTAACATTGAAAACTACTACTTCAATGTAAGCGCGAGCTGCTGGGCAAAAAAACAGGAATTTTGGGGTGTCAATGCAGACATTGTTCGTATGATTCAGGAACGGTTCAACAAAGAAGGCATCAATATTGGTGCTATCCCCAAAAATATTGAGATCGTACAATACAGCAATGGTAATGGTAATGGCAAAATTCCCCACCTGGTTTCAGAAACCCCCGTGCATCGGATGACAGGCTCGATCGCACAAACCCCTGAGGATTTGGCAGATGTCATGGAACCCGAACCAGCGGATTTTTAGTAACTCAGTCATACATACTGATTGCACTTTTAGGGTGCGTCGCCACGGACAATTCTGGCTGCTGACAAAGATTTAAGAGCGACGCACTTTTGCGACACGATCGAGGGGCTGCCTCACCCGGATTTGCTATTACCTGGTTTCTCTATACCTTACGTACCTGAAAAGTGCTGTATCTCTCAATACGCTTGGGTTAACACTGTTAATTCCCCTTAGATCCCCCTAAATCCCCCTTAAAAAGGGGGACTTTAAGACTCTTGCTCCCCCCTTTTTAATTTAAGGGGAGCTGGGGGGATCTAATACCATTTTTCTTTCATATGTGCTATGGATGAAGTCTTAGCCCCCGCCCGAAATCGCGGGGGGGTTGGGGGGGTAATATCTAGCGCTACTTTATGAAATTGGTATAAGGGTTTGAAAACACACTCTAGGGGGATAGATCTGATCTGAACCGTATTGCTGTACATCGCATAAATCGCAGATTTTTCCCAGAAAACGGGTTTTTTGTGCAAGTTTTATCAGGAAATTGGAAAAATGCTAAATCTTTCTTTCATTAAATCGCAAGAAAGTAAGTCAAAAAAGATGAATTTAAGACACGGCATACAACTACCAAAATTGCTGACAAGATTTTGGACATCTAGTTGTTTCGTTAGCAAAAAAGTTGTCTCAAACAGTCGCCAGCGTTTATCGACAATCGGCTATTCGGTTCCTAGCATAGCTGTAGCCTTAGCTATTGCTATTCCGATCTCGGCTTCAGCAGAAACCTTGCGCGTGGGGGTAGCTGGTTCTCCTCCCTTCGTGATTCGACAAGACAATAGGGTATCGGGGATTAGCGTGGAAATTTGGAAATTGCCCGCACCCAAAAAATCGATTATCAATTTATCCCTCAACCGAGCGTCCAAGATGGACTTGATGCAGTCTATCGCAAGGAATTAGATGTGTTAGTCGGTGGCTTATCCGTTACATCGAAACGCCTGGAAAAGGTTGACTTTACCCAGCCTTATATTCTCTCTGACGTAGCCGTGTTAAGCCTAGCTGAAAATCCTAGTGTTTGGAGCCGGGTTAGACCTTTCTTTCAGTCTGCTGCCCTCGGATCGATCGGCATCTTAATGGGACTGGTGTTTGCAGTGGGAAATTTAGTTTGGTTGGTAGAACACAAAAACAACAGCGAGCATTTTCCCAAAGATTATATGAACGGGGTAGGCAACGGTATGTGGTTTGCTTTGGTGACGCTAACAACCGTGGGATACGGCGATCGCGCGCCAGTGACTCGTCTGGGTCGTGTTGTCGCCGGTACTTGGATGATTATCGCATTAGTGACAGTTTCTTCTCTGACTGCCGGCTTGGCTTCGGCAATTACCCTTGCCTTCTCTGGTAATTCTGTCGAACGATTTCCCAATCCCACAAGCCTCAAAAATGCTCGGGTAGCTACCGTTGCTAAAACATCGGGCCCAGAGATCGCTCAGAGGTATGAAAGTAGGGTTCAAGAAATGCCAACCCTGGCAGATGCAGTGAAGGAAGTGATAGATGGACGTGCAGAAGCGGTCCTGTATTCTCGTTTGAATTTAGAATACTATCTGGCTCAAAATTCCGAACTGGGCGTGCAAATGTCTGATTTTTTCGTGGAGAGCGAATTTTATGGATTTGCTATACCTCTCAACAGCTCTCTGCGGCCTGCTCTCAACTTGGAATTAAGCCGGATGTCTGAAAATGGAGTGGTAAAAAAGATTAGCGATCGCTGGATCAACTCAAAAGAAAGTGCAGATCAAAAGTAAGATTTAAAGGTAAGTAAATGGATTTCGATCGTTGACAAAATAAGGTGCGATCGAGTAAAGTTTGCGGGAAAGCAATCTCAGCGAAAAACTGGTAACAAGATGAAGATTGAGAATCAGATTGCCCAGCTTGGCTAAAATTAAAATGCGTGAGGATAGTTAAGAAAAAATGAAAAATGGTGCGTCAAAGTTAACAATGCTCATGATTGGGCTTCAGTGTTTGAGTGGATTGCCAGGAATGGCGGCAAGCGATCGCCCTATATCAGGAACAGCAAAAGCTCAAAAACTCGGCAAACTCTCAGGTTTAGAAAGCTCTCCAGCAGCTTTGACATCAGATCCAAATGAAGAACAAGATTTAACTCAAAGTTTAGAAAAACCAGAAATCCCAACCGATCGACCGATCGCTCAAATATCCCCTACTTCTCAACCAGCAAACTCCCAGAATACTTCCCCAAGTTCTGCAAATGTTAATGACTCCCTCACTAAATCATCGGGGGAGGAAGCAAGCGCCGCCAGCATAGCATCGCAAGACACAACTCTAAGTTTAGAAAAACCAGAAATCCCAACCGATCGACCGATCGCTCAAATATCTCCTATTTCTCAACCAGCAAACTCTCAGAATACTTCCCCAAGTTCTCAAATTGCTGATGACTCCCTGAATTTAGAAGCAGTAGAAAATTTAAGCGATCCGTCGATCGAGCAAGTAACCTCCGTCTCGCAACTGTCCGACGTGCGGCCTACAGACTGGGCATTCCAAGCACTGCAATCCTTAGTCGAGCGTTACGGCTGCATAGCAGGATATCCCGACGGTACCTTCCGCGGCAATCGGGCAATGACTCGCTACGAATTTGCAGCAGGTTTAAATGCTTGCTTGGATAAAGTGAGCGAGCTAATTCGATCGGGGACAGGCAATTTAGCCACCAAAGAAGACTTAACAAAACTGCAAAGATTGCAAGAAGAATTTGCAGCCGAATTAGCAACCCTGCGCGGGCGCGTCGATGCCCTCGAAGCTCGAACTGCGGAACTAGAAACCAACCAATTTTCCACAACTACCAAGTTGAACGGCCAGGTACTAATGTATCTGGGAGATGCTTTTGGTGACAATGCTAGCGACGCCAATAACACTACCTTCGGGTATCGAGCGCGCCTGAATTTAAACACCAGCTTCACGGGCAAAGATAGATTGAGTGTAGGGCTGCAAGCCATAAATTTAAGGCGATTCAATACTGCTACCGAATTTCCCACCGGTCGCTTGAGCGGTGTGACCGATGAAACCAGAGTTTTGGGTTCTAGTATGTCTGGGAATAGCGAGTTGCGATTGAGTACATTAACTTACAACTTCCCAGTCAACAATAACCTGATGATTTCTCTTGCTGCCTTTTCTAGCGACAGAGTTCTGACAGAAGCTTTAAGCCCCTTCTCCAGTTCTTCCATAGGCGCCCTATCATACTTTGGTTCAGCCAACCCCATGCTTTACCCTGTGTTCCAGCAGTCGGGAATTAGCGCGCAGTGGAAGGTTGCTCCTTGGCTGAACTTAGACTTATCTTTGGGTAGTGAATTTGGCTCAGCGAATAACCCAAATATCGGATTGTTTGAAGGTGGTTACGGAGCTTCCGTGCGGTCGGTTTTTGAGTTAGGAAAGTTGAGGCTGGCTCTCAATTATGTCAACAGCTATTCTCTTGAATCTGGGATTGACACCATTTCTGGAAGTAATGCGGCTAAAGTAATTGGCGCAGGTCCGGTGGCAGCGAATACCTACTTAGCTGGAGTGTCTTATAACTTGACGCAGACAATCCAGGTGGGCGGATCGGTTGCGTATGCTAATGCGCGTACTTTGGGCACAGGCACTCGAGGAGATGCCGATGTATGGGATTACCGCTTCAATTTTGCGTTTCGAGATGTAGGTAAAAAGGGCAACTTGGCAGGTTTAGTATTTGGAATGCAACCGAGGCTCGCGGGAACTAGCAATAGCAGTATAGCCCAAGCAATTGGTTTACCGGCAGGACAGAGGAGCGATCGCAATGTTGGATATCACATCGAAGCCTTTTACACCCATCGGCTCACTGACAATATTGCTATTACTCCAGGCTTCATCTGGCTAACAGCACCCAACCACGACGCTCGCAATCATGATGTTGTGGTTGGAGTGCTCAGAACTAGCTTTAGTTTTTAAACTGAACTCTGCAAGCTTCAGACTCGATCCAGATCAAAAACCGTAGCTTCACCCGATGAAGTGTCAAGAATCACTGCCCTTTTAGGGCGGTGAGTACATCAACAGTATCTTCTTTAATTATGAGCCAAAACGTTTTAGCAGTCATAGAAAAAATTTGTGTTTTAGGTGGCGAACAGTATGGAGAGCATGCTTGGCGAAATCCGATTCGTAAAGATACTGGTCCAATTTTGCAAGCCCTTGTTATGGCAGCACGACCCAAAAATATTCTGGAACTGGGAACCGGGTACGGTCTGTCTACCTGCTATCTTGCCCTGGGAGATAGCCAGAGTAAAATACATACGGTAGAGTTCGATCGTGCTGTGGCAGAGCAAGCGACAAAACATTTCCAAGACGCAGGAATATCCCATCGAATTAGACAGTGGGTTTGTGGTTCTGCTGAGGCGATCGAGCAAATTCCGGCTCAGATTCCCATCCCAGATTTTGTCTTTGTAGATCACTCTAAGCCACCTTATAAAGATGATGTGGAGGCGATCGCTTCTCGCAGCGAGGGTCAAGAATTTTTGCTGGTAGCAGATAATGTCGTCGATCGCCAGCAAGAACTGAAAGATTTTCTGGATTGGATGCCATCAATTGCACTGAATCTGACTGTAATTTCTACTCAATGTGGTTTGCTAGTTGCACGAGTCAAAGCAGAAAAATAAAGAGTTTTATTGTGTCGTAAATCTTCACTAAAAATGATGTTCAGAGATTAATTCAAATGAATCAACTGGATTTGGCTTTTGCTTCAGCTCTGGAATTGGCGGAGTCGATCCGCGCTCTGGAAGTGTCGCCTCTAGAAATTGTGAATCTGTACTTGGAACGGATCGATCGATTAAACCCCCAGCTTGGCATTTATTTTACAGTAACGGCCGATCGGGCGATCGCCCTGGCTAAATCTCAAACCGAACAACTAACGGGGTTAAAAAAGCCACAGGAATTGCCACCTTTTTTCGGAGTGCCGATCGCCATCAAAGACTTGACACCAGTTACCGGGCTTCCGTGTACTTACGGGACTCAAGCATTGCAGGGTAATATATCAGCCTACGACGAGTCAGTAGTATGGCGGATCAAAGGAGCGGGATTTAACATTCTGGGCAAAACAGCAACCTCTCAAATTGGCTCATTGCCTTACACCGAACCCGAAGGTTTCCCGCCTGCGCGCAATCCCTGGAATTTAGACTACACGCCCGGAGGTTCCAGCGGCGGCTCAGCAGCGGCTGTAGCGGCCGGTTTATGCGCGATCGCCCAAGGTTCAGACGGCGGCGGTTCGATCCGAGGCCCAGCTTCCGCCTGCGGTTTAGTAGGCATCAAACCATCGCGCGGGCGAGTTTCCTGGGCACCAGTCGGAGATTACCTCAGCGGGATTTCTGCCAACGGCCCTCTAGCGCGTACCGTGGCTGACGCGGCCGCACTTTTAGACGTCATGTCAGGCTACACAACAGGCGATCCGTACTGGCTACCAGATTCAAATCCGACGTTTTTAGAGGCTTCCCGTCAAAAAGCGGGCAAGCTGCGAATTGCTTTTTCTACCGCTATTCCCCCCGTGGGCGAGGCTGAGAGTATCTGTCAGCAAGCGGTACTCGAAACAGTCAAATTACTGACAGATTTGGGTCACAGTGTAGAACCGGGATGCCCAGATTTTACAGGTTTAATCGAACCGTTTACAGTAATTTGGCAGTCGGGAGCGGCTGCAAGCGGCATTCCAGGCCCTGCTTTGGAACCGATGAATCGCTGGTTGTTGGAAAGAACAGTTTCCGCTGGAGAATATTTGCGGGCAGTGAATCAAATGCAGGTTATTTCACGGCGGATTGTGGGATTCTTTGAAAATTTTGACGTGTTAGTTTTGCCTACTTATATGCACTCGCCAATTCGCATCGGTGAGTGGGCAGATTTGAGCTGCGAGGAAACCTTGGCTAATATTATTAATTGGATTGCTCCTTGTCCGCCGTTTAATGCTAGCGGTTTGCCTGCGATCGCACTTCCGGCAATTTTAGATGATAAGGGTTTGCCCGTGGGAATTCAAATTATCGGGCGGCCGGCAGCAGAAGCAACTTTAATTGCTTTAGCCGCGCAAATGGAAGCAGCAAAACCTTTCCCGGTTTTGGATTTTCAATAGGTTTGCAGTCAGGACTTGAGTCCTCGGATTTAGATAAGGACTAAAGTCCTGACTGCGAACCGGCATCAAGTAGGTTTGTAGTGAGGACTTGAGTCCTCGGATTTAGATAAGGACTAAAGTAGACTTCTTGCAAAAATAGTTAGGACCGGCTAGAAGCCCATGCCACAAAAATCTTTTTTCTTGTGGGATAGCTTTGAGCATCGTCCCAAAATTTGATTAAAAGGACTTTTGCAAGAGGTCTAGTCCTCACTACGAACCGATATTTTGCTAAAAAACCGGATCGATTCCGGTCAATCGTAGTTATTAACAATAACAACTGCAACTTTTCCAAAATCCCTCTTTAGATTGATAGATATTTAGAGTTTTTAGGGAAAAATTAGTATCAATTATGTGCGAATATGTAGGATAAAAATTTATGCTAGCTTCCGGGCCAATTACCGCTCCAGTTCCCGTTTTTCTTGTTCTTTTAGCAATCATGCTAATCGCCCCTCTAGTATTTGAGCGCTTGCGACTGCCGGGAATAGTCGGTTTGATTATTGCTGGCGTAATTGTCGGGCCTAACGGTCTCCATTTGCTGGAACGGGACGCTACTATGGTTTTGTTAGGAACCGTAGGATTGCTATTTTTGATGTTCCTAGCGGGACTGGAAACTAGCCTCGACGACCTCAAACTCAATGCAGACAAAGCTATCATATTTGGTCTGGCTACTTTTGCCCTACCGATGATCTTGGGTACGGGAGCAATGCTGCTGTTGGGATATAGCTGGCTGGCTTCAATTTTAGTCGCTTCTTGTTTCGCTACCCACACGCTTTTAGCCCTACCAATTCTCACAAAATTGGGATTGATGCGAACTCAGACTATTACTGCGACTTTGGGCGGGACTTTAATTACAAATGTCTTGGGACTGTTGGTGCTAGCAGTTGTTGTTAAAGCTCACAAAGGAAATCTTACTCTCGATTTTTGGCTGTTTCTAATTCCATCTCTTGCTATCTACACTTTTGCTACTTTGTGGGGAGTTCCCAAAATCGGCCGCTGGTTTTTTAAGAAGTTCGGACACGACGAAAATGCCGAATTTATGTTTGTACTAGCTACCCTGTTTTTAGTTTCTTACGCAGCGGAAATAATTGAAGTTGAGCCAATTATTGGTGCCTTTTTATCGGGAATTGCCATTACTCAAATTATCCCCAAAATGAGTCCGCTGATGAATCGGATTGAGTTTATTGGGAATACGCTGTTTGTGCCGTTTTTTCTGATTTCTGTGGGGATGTTGATCGATCCGCTAATTTTGGTGAAGCAGCCGCAGTCTTTGCTGGTGGCGGGGGTGATGATTTTAGCAGAATTGGCGAGCAAGTTTTTGGCAGCTTGGATACCGGGGAAAATCTTTGGTTTTAAGTTTCCGAATATTATGGTAATGTTCGGTCTTTCTGCTGCTCAAGCTGCTTCTACTTTGGCTGCAATTACGGTTGCTTTTAACATTGAATTGGTCGATCGCGTAACAGTGAACGGTATCATTGCCATGATTTTAGTAACTTGTGTCGCTTCTCCTTGGATTGTATCTCGGTGGGGTCAACAAATGCAGCAGCCGGAGTCGAGTTTGCCGGCTGCTACTTCGGGAAAGAAGTTATGGGGAGAGCGAGTTTTAGTACCTGTTGCTAACCCGAATACGGAAGATAATTTGCTGCGTTTGGCTTTGATTTTAGCTAAAACATCCCAGGGAACTTTGCTACCTCTGCATATTTTGTCCGATCGCGGGGAAGCAATTTCGCCGGCACAGAAAATGCAGCAAACTCAACTTTTGAGGGCTGCGGAAACTGTGGCTAACGCGGCTAATTGTGCGGTGGAACCGATCGCGAGAATAGATGATGCGATCGATCGCGGAATTCTGCGGAGCGCAACCGAACGCGAGGCTAGTTTGATTGTTTGCGGCTGGAAGGGGTTTTCCACGACGCGCGACAATTTTTTTGGCAGCATCATTGACAATATAGTAAGCCGATCGCCCGTACCGGTACTAATTTCTCGATTTCCCCATCCTATCCAGAATACAGCCAGAATCGTTTTGGCGATAACTGACAGCGATTTGACTAGGTTTGGATTTGCGGAAACCGTGGATATTGCTAAGAGTTTGGCCCAGGAACTTAAGGCGACTTTACAAGTGTTGTTGGTGGCGAGAAAACGCGAACAAGCTAACAAAAGTGCCGTCGAGGAAGAAATTCTTTCTGAGATACCAGTAAATCGGGTGCGGGGAAATTTTGTCAAGCAGGTTTCGCAGCAGTTGTTAGAACATGATTTGCTGATTTTAACAACAATTTATCAGCCGCAGAATTTGTGGGAACAACCGGGAACTCTTAAAGAACCGGAATCGATCGCCCGCGCTCATCAAGAACTTTCGATGCTTGTTGTTTATTTTCCTAAATCTTAAGTAATGTTTTAACCGCAGATCGTCTGATGCACCTGCATTCATCTATCGAGCCGGTTAACCGCAGATTTGAAGCGGATAAACGCTGATGGACGCAGATGCTTTCAATCTGGTCTGCGATTGAGTGCAAGAGGTATAGTGCAGTGGGAGCATCTGTGTTTTGCTTTAAGGTTGTGCGATCGTCCTCGCTTGCTTTCGGTTATGGAAGCCCTTCGAGCAAAGCCGATCGCACTAATACAAAAAATTATACAAAAATCAGATGCTCCCAGTGTCATTAGGTGCAAAATTCGCGATCGACAATTAAACATACCCAGAGACACCGCCGATCGCCCTTCAACACAATTTCTCGCCATCTGGGGCAATTTTTCGGTATCTGGGAAAATTCTGAGAATATAGTGATATAGTTTCTAGTTGAATCAGGTAAAAATGAGCGTTAGACCCAATTTCAGATGGTTTTCCTCCCTGGCGAGTGTTTGTAGCGCGATCGCGATCGGCACTTTCGGCGCTGTCGCATCCCCTGCAAAAGCGGCGGAAACAGTTGTTGTCCGCAAAGGTATTTTAGAATCCTCAATATCCGTTGCAGATTTGCGCGAACTCGCAAAAACCGGCAAAGTCCCCGCAAGACTGCAAGCTTACGCCAATCTTCTGTCTGACACACAGCGGAGTCAAATCTTGGGAGCCCTGCAAGCAAAAATCCCCCTCAATGTAGTCGGTTTGAGCAACTTGTTAAATACCGGCATCGGGAATGCCATCCTGAGTGATTTGACTACAGTCGTACCCAGGCGCGACGGTGCGGGTGTCCAAGCGCTGCGATCGGCTTTGGTGCTGGGGGCGAACGCGCCGGAAGGCTTGTCGGTACTGAGTTTTATTGAATCTTATCCGAGTTCGCGGGTAGTCGTGGATCTCGATCGAGCTTTCTCGGTTTTGGGAAATTTGAACGCGGGTTTTTGGCAAACTCAGCGGTTTATGGCGGCGATCGCACCTCAGTTAGCAGCCATTAAACCCGCCCTGAACCTGCCTTTTGACCCTAGCTTACCGGGCCCGAATTCGGTGCAGGTATTGAAGCTAGATTTGAACGACAGCGCCCGCAATCGACCTATTCCGGTTGATGTCTACTGGTCGAAAGCTGCGACGGCTGACAAACCAACGATCGTCTTTTCTCACGGTTTGGGCTCAGTCCGCACCGATTTGCGCTATTTAGCCGAGCATTTAGCGTCTTACGGCTATGTGGTGGCTGCTTTGGAACATCCGGGAAGCAACGAAACGAACACTAATGCTGCGATCGCGGGTAAGTCTGGGTTATTAGCTCCTCAAGAGTTTTTAGACCGTCCCAAGGACATCAGTTTTGTGCTAGACGAACTGGCAAAATTGAACCAAACGGATGATAATTTGCGGGGGAAAATCGCGATCGACCGATCGGTGATAGTTGGCTATTCCTTCGGCGGTGCAACAGCCTTGTCCTTAGCGGGTGCCGAACTGCAATTGAGCGGGCTCAAACAGCGCTGTCAGGGCGATTTGATTGGGTTTAGCTTGGGCGAAGGGATTCAGTGCGCGGCGGCGGGATTGCCCGAAGAACGGTATCAATTGCGGGATGCCAGGATTAAAAGGGCGATCGTCATGAATCCCACCACATCATTACTATTTGGAGAAACAGGCTTAAGTAAAATTAAGATTCCCACATTAATAGTAGCAGGTTCTGCCGACAAAACAACACCAGCCTTAGTCGAACAAATTGCCGGCTTCCCAAAAATTCCCTCACCCAAATGGCTAGTCGGATTTGTAGGAGGAACCCACTTAAGCGTCAAAGATCCCAGCACAACCTTAGACCAAGTTGGGAGACCGAGTACAGTAATCACCGGTGACGAACTTGTCGGCGATCGAGCCGCGAGCATACGAAATTATATTAAAGCTATCAGTTTAGCGACGGCCGCTCAACTAACAGCAGAAGCCGACAAATATGCAGTCTTTCTAACACCAGAATACGCGCAATTTGCCTCAACAAACGCAATCCCAGTGCGCCTAGTAACAGAAATTACCCCAGAAACAAATGCCTTCGTACAAACTTTTATTCAACAAAACAAGTAGTCAGCAGTCATTAGTCAGCATTCATTAGGAATGAAAATTTGCTCGTTACCAGGCTCGGCCTGGTAATGCAGATCCGGAGGCTCTGCCTCCTTTGACGAAAGCAACTTACAGGAGAGAGGACTTTAGGAGGTGTTTAAGTGATTAAGTTTTCGATCCTAATTAACAAAAATGCACCCACAAACTATTTCCCACCACTTCGACATTTGCTAATAACTTGTTATATCGTTTCCGGTTGCCTCGGAATGATGTTAACAGTTAACTGTTAAACGTTGCACCTAAACCTCGCCGAAGTGTCGAACCATCAGGAAACTGCACGCGCCATTTTCCTAGAATTAATCCCGGAATCGTTACATCTTTCACCGACGAAAATTGATTGTTTTGGGGTAGGGAAACGGCAATGCCCTCTCCGACACTGCTGAGATATATTTTTCTTGAGCCGTTGCTGATATATTTTGTCCGTACCAGGGCAAAATATAACAAAGCGCTTTCACAAACTCCACTCCCAAACTGCCATGCCTAAAAAAAATCTGATCCCGCTGTTGCTTTTGTTTGCAGTGCTATTTACCCTTTACGGTGACAGTTTAGCTTTTCTCCCCAAACCGATAAGAGATACCAGCGTAGCAAGTAGAAATTTCTTCGTCGGGTTGTGGCCAAGTTGGCTGAGACCGAGAGATTTCAACGAACAAAGAGAACGAGATATTGAAAAATTGCAAAAAACTCCTAGTCCCAGTAGATAGTCTTGACCTAGCAGCGAAAAACCTAGTTTTATAACAATACTTAATCATTTGATTGTAGGTTGAGTTAAGCGAAGCAAACCCTACGCTTCGCTTCGCCCAACACTGCAATTTTAGATTTGGGATTATAGATTAGAAAAATCCTATCCAATCTGTAATCTGTAATTTGTAATCGATTCAAATTTAGACTTGAGATTTTCCTCCAAGCGGTAAGCTAGGAACTGCCCGCCCTACAGATAGAAGTTCTGCCTCTATAACTGTTGGAGATTTATCTGCAAATCTCAAATCTCAAATCGATTAGGCTTGCTTTTTCAACCAGCTAAACATGGCTCGCAAATCTTTGCCAACTTCTTCAATCGGATGCTCTGCTTCCTGACGGCGCATGGAGGTAAAACCAGGTTTGCCGGCTTGGTTTTCGAGAACGAATTCGCGGGCAAATTGACCGGATTGAATTTCGCTGAGAATTTTCCGCATTTCGGCGCGGGTGTCATCGGTGACGATGCGGGGGCCGCGAGTTAAATCGCCGTATTCTGCGGTATTGGAGATGCTGTCGCGCATTTTGGCGAGGCCTCCTTCTACTACTAAGTCAACGATAAGTTTAACTTCGTGCAAACATTCAAAATAAGCTAATTCTGGTTGATATCCAGCGTCAACTAAAGTTTCAAATCCAGCTTTAATTAAGGCGCTCAAACCGCCGCACAAAACTACTTGTTCGCCAAAAAGATCGGTTTCTGTTTCTTCGCGGAAAGTGGTTTCTAGGATGCCGGCTCTGGTGCCGCCGATACCTTTAGCATAGGCCATTGCCCGATCGCGCGCTTGACCTGAAGCATCTTGATATACTGCAAACAAACTCGGAACACCTTCGCCTTGTTCGTAAGTCCGCCGCACCAAATGTCCGGGGCCTTTGGGGGCTACCATTACTACGTCTACGTTGGCTGGGGGGACAACTTGGCCGAAGTGAATGTTAAAACCGTGAGCAAATGCTAAAACATTTCCTTCTGAAAGGTTAGGTTCGATTTGTTCTTTGTAAATAGTTTTTTGAACTTCATCGGGCAATAAAATCATGATGAAGTCAGCAGCAGCGGCGGCTTTGTCTACCGGGTGAACAGTTAAACCCGCATCGGTTGCTTTGGTGGCAGATTTGCTACCGGGATACAAACCGACAACGACATTCATGCCGCTGTCTTTGAGGTTGAGGGCGTGGGCGTGTCCTTGGGAACCGTAGCCGATGATAGCAATTGTTTTCTTGGCTAAGAGGTCTAGGTTAGCGTCGGTGTCGTAATACATACGGGCCATAGTGCTGGTCTCCTGAGATGCAAATGGGGTAATTGACTGCAAAAGTTTCATCTTATCAAAGTGGGGTGCTTTTTTTTGCAGAATTTTACAGATTAAGATTTGAAGAGGGGAAAATAAAGGGCGATCGCCCGGAATTTAACAGATTTTGCTAGAAGTCAAATATAATTGTCAGTAGCGTGCTGTAATTTTGAAAAAACGCCACAAACTAACTTTTTAAACATGAAAATAAAGGCAATACATCATGTAGCAATTATTTGCTCTAACTACGAAACCTCGAAGAAATTTTATCTAGAAGTATTGGGATGTTCGATTATTAAGGAAACTTTCCGGGCTGAGAGAAATTCTTACAAATTAGATTTGCAAGTCGGAAATGGCGACACCATCGAGTTGTTCTCATTTCCAGACCCTCCCAAAAGAGTTAGCAATCCCGAAGCTTGCGGTTTGAGACATTTAGCTTTTGCGGTTGAGGACATAGAAGCATCCGTTGCTTGCTTAAAATTGCAACAAGTAGAAGTCGAAGAAATTCGCTTTGACGAGATTACAGAAAGACGTTTTACATTTTTTAGAGATCCAGACAATTTACCGCTAGAAATTTATGAAATTTAGTAGTTTGTAGCTGCAAGCAAAATAAAGCATTTTTAGTGAGATTTTACACTCTAAAAAAAATGTTTTTTCGCTCGTCTTGCTCGTTACTAAGCTATCCTTGGTAACGAGTAATATCGTTTCCGCTTGTATCGGAATGATTTAACCGCAGAGAACACAGAGTACACAGAGGGAGAGAATATATATCTGAATCATTCCGATGCTACCGGATTTGATATAATTTCTAGTTTAGATTTTAAAGTAATAGTTATTTTCAGCTTTTTAGGCTGGCGTATTTTGAGGTCAATCTTCTTCAAAAAAGATATTGTAAACAATCAAAGTAATTACTCCAATTATGAGCACAATTGCTAGCCCAGATGCGACGCGAACTGTAACTACAACAGCAAGAAAAATGCCAGCAAATTGAGCTGTGGCTAAGATTTTTCGCCGCCACTGTTTGATTTGATTGTTACTTTTGCTGTCTGGTTCTTCGCAGTTGCTGGTTAGATATGCTGGTACTGAGCGGTCGATTTCTGCTGCTAGTTCGTTAAGCAAAAGTTCTTGTTGGCGCTTCCGCTGCTCTTGTTTTTTGTGCCGAATTTCTCTGGCTTTTTGGTCTGGGTAATTCATAAAATTTACCCGGTTTCCCAGGAGAAATGTGTGTTATTTATTGTCTGTGTTGCGCCGTGCTCAGTTTGGGAGTATCGCAAGCATCTGTGTTTTGCATTGAATAGTGCTGCAAAAAACTCGCGAAATTTATACAGGATTATGAACAAATAGTTTTTACAAAAGTGATACTAATTTCATAAAGTAGCGTTAAATATTACCCCCAACCCCCCTTAATAAGGGGCTAAGACTTCATCAATAGCATATCTTTAGAAAAATGGTATGAGATACTCTTATAAATTTTATACAAATGTAACTCACATTTTCAGCGGTGTCGAGTGATGTTAATAAAATTTAAAAATGGCGGTTCACGAAGGGGGATAGCTGCGCCGTGCGTAATTGTAAGCCGATCGCCCGCTGCGCTGCAAATCATCAATAGACCTCTTGCAAAAATAATTAGGACGGGCTCTGGGGCCCGTCCCACAAAAATCTTTTTTTCTTGTGGGATGGGCTTCTAGCCCGTCCCAAAATTTGATTAAAAGGACTGAGGCAAGAGGTCTAATATCCTTCGGGGCTGATGGTAGTGCGATCGCACTCAGCTTCCGACAAATCTGCCAAGCGCGATCGAAATAAGTTGCAGCCAGCTAACTGAGCTTTAGTTAACTTTGCTTTCTCCAAATTAGCTCTGCTCAAATCCGCATTGCTCAAATCGGCATTGCTCAAATCGGCATTGTACAAATCCGCACCTTGTAAATTAGCATTTTGCAAATTAGCACCTTGCAAATTAGCGTGTCGCAAATTTGCTCTTGATAAATTTGCTCCTGACAAATTAGCTTCTGACAAGTTTGCTTGATAAAGTTGAATGTCGCCCAATTCAGCATCCTGCAACTGTGTTTGACAAAGATTGGCTTGAGTTAGATTTCCGTAGGGCAAATAAGCTTGCCTCAAAATGCTACCAGAAAGGCTGATTTCTGCCAAATCTGCTTGAAATAAATTATTTTCACTGAGGTCTACTGCATCAAAATTTCGCTTGCCTTCAGAATACTGAGCGAGCAATTGCTCAGCGCTTAGCTTTTGCATTTTCATCTTTTTATAAGGACAGCTATTGCAGCCAGTCCATAACAATAATTAATGGTTATTTATTTGCGTATTTATACCTAAGCATTCTCTCATGTTAAGCTTGTGTAACAGCGACCGCATTTTTTCTAAGATTTTTTTTATATTTGTAAATTTCTGGCTGGCTCGGTCAGTAACCAGTCAGTAATCTCAAGATCGATCGACAAACCAAAGCCCATCCTCTACTGAAATATGCCAGAACTTCCTGTTTCGATTGCTGAACACTACCACCAACGGACGAAATATGACCCTGAAACCATTGCTGCTAAAAGCAGACAGCTAGATTGGACTGAGCAGCCCGTGCCGTTCAAAGAGTATAAAATTGGGGCGTATTTTGACCTCAAGCCTTATCTAAAAGACCCCTCGGACGATCGCGAGGCCGCGGCTGATGCGGGTTGGTGGCACCGCTTGTCTAGCTTGTTGCTGTGCAGTTACGGGTTGACGGCGAAGGTGCAGACGGTGGATGAGAGCTATCTGTATTTGCGATCGGCACCGTCGGCGGGCGGGCTTTACCCAGCCGAGGTTTATTTAATCTCCCGCGGCACGCCGCATTTGCCTGCCGGACTCTACAATTATCAGTGCAGAACTCATTCACTCGTTCATTTTTGGGACAGTCAAGTTTGGTCGGCGCTGCAAGCAGCTTGTTTCGGGGCGCCGGCGCTAGAAAATACCCAACTGGCGATCGCCATTACCACTGTTTTCTTCCGTTCTTCTTGGCGTTACGAAGACCGAGCCTACCGCAGAATTTTCCTCGACACCGGTCATTTATTGAGCAATATCGAGTTAGCTTGCGCCGTCAACGATTACCGACCTCACTTGATTGGAGGATTCGCCGACGCAGCTATCAATGAATTACTGTACATCGACTCGGAACAAGAAGGAGCGATTTGTGTAGTTGCGTTAGCCGACTTGCTAGATATCGACCAAAATTTGCCCAAATTCAAAACAGCTTTGCCCGGAAACACCACAACAGATTATCCGAAAATTTCCGAAGGTCAACTGTTGGGATACCTCCACAAAGCGACACAGTTAGACTCAGATCCCACCGGAACGGATGGCTGGAAATTTGATGAAAAGGAAGGTGATTTAGAGGATAAATACAACTTTCCATTTTGTACTAAAATTTCGACGGTCAGTCCTTCGATTCCTTGGGGAGTCAATCTGGAAACTTTAGAAACCACTATGCTAAAAAGGCGTTCTACCCGCGCTTATACAGGTGCTTCTTTGAGCTTGGGCGAACTGCTAGCATTGCTGGATTTCACTTACCAGCCGCAGCACTATATCGACCAAGGATTAGACGGTTATCCCGATTATTTCGATCTGAGTTTGATCGAGACTTTTATTGCTGTTTCGGGAGTGCACGGGTTGGAGGAAGGCTGTTATTATTACGCTCCGAAAGCTCAAGAATTGCGGCAAATTCGGTTTAAAAATTTCCGCAGGGATCTGCATTTTTTGTGTTTGGGGCAAGATTTGGGCCGAGATGCGGGGGCGCTGCTGTTTCACACGGCGGATTTGAACAGGGCTGTAGCAAAATATGGCGATCGAGTTTACCGATATTTGCACATGGACGCGGGT
Source organism: Microcoleus sp. (assembly GCF_049646505.1). GTDB lineage: Bacteria > Cyanobacteriota > Cyanobacteriia > Cyanobacteriales > Microcoleaceae > Microcoleus. The sequence goes on along the minus strand of NZ_JBARVX010000111.1, from coordinate 9,814 downwards.
CATTTGGGCCAGCGGTTGAATTTAGCAGCGGTTCAACTGCGTTTGGGTGTCAGCGGTATCGCGGGCTTTTTTGACGATCGCGTGAATGACGTTCTCGGTATTCCTGCGAGCGAGGCCGTGCTTTATATTACTACTCTGGGAAGACCGCGATCGTGAGGATTAGGCATCAAACGGTAGAAGGTATCCTAACAAAACCAACTCTGCTCGCGAAGCCGCTGCCATGCTTTGCGAATATGTTGAGGCTTAAATAGTTCGCTCTTGCGAATGTTCCATTCGCGTACAAGTTCGATCGCTCTTTCGCAATCCTCTGCTGCTTCCCTATTTTCCCCAACAACCCAGTGAACAGTTGCCAACAGTTCCATCCCGTAAGGAGTTTCAAAACCATTAATTAACCCGCTAACACGCTCTAGTCGCTCAATAGCATCGGGAGCATTTTCTAAAAAATTCCGCGCCGCTATTTCACCGTCAGGCAATACATAGATTTGCGCCTCTCTACTCCGGTCTCCATAACCTCGAATATAATGCCCTTCCAGTTTCTGCAAAACATGATTGAGATTATTTGCATAAGGCCCGTACTTTTGTTTTACATAATTTAATCTTAGCGGTTCACCTGCTACCTGAAGAAAATAAGCTAGCTTTTGAATTTCCAGCATCGTCAACCGATAGCCAGGAATTCCGTACAATTCCAGCAAGCGAACAAATAAGGCACGAGCGCGAGTCATCTGAGGTTTTTCAGTAGCAACCTGCATCGTATCAGCTTGGGGAGCAGCCTGCGGTTCAAACAGCAAAACTTGCACGTTTGGCAGTTCTAAAAAAGCTGATTCAATTAGCGGTTTGACTGTCTTCCAAGACAAGCCACCATTCCCGCAGCCTAGCGGAGGAACAGCAATAGAAGTGATGCCCAATTGCTTTACTTCCTGAATCAAAGCTTTTAGTCCAGTTTGAATATCTTCGATTTTTGATTTGCCTCTCCAGTGGCGTTTTGTGGGAAAATTAATAATGTATCGGGGATTGAATAGATTGCCAGTAGATATTACAAACATTTGTCCGGGCTGCACTTCGCTCGCCCGACAAGCTTTTGCATATTGGCGGAAGTTATCGGGATATGCCTGCTTGAATTGCAAGGCAATTCCTTTGCCCATAACTCCAACACAATTAACTGTGTTCACTAAGGCTTCTGCATTTGCTTCTAAAAGGTTGCCTTCCCGAATTTCAATCACTTTAATTTCCCGATTCTTTTTTATCTTAATAATACCAGTTTTGGCGAACTATTACTGAGGGTTTATGTGTAAAATTTTGTAAAATATTCTCTGTCTGTGATTTGATTGTAGAATCGATAACGCCGATTTCTGTTATTAAGTCCCAAGGCAAAAAATTGCGAACTAAGAATTCGGCTTGACGCCTGCGCTTTCTGTCGTTGTCTTCGTTTGTGTCGTTCCAGTAACGGGATTCCATAACATCCCAGTCGATTTGCTCTAGATCGTCGAGATTGTCAAAAAAATCGGTGAATGTCATGATTGCATGACCGTCAGTAAAAACAAAATCTAAACCTCTAGCATCTATATCTTCTACATCAGAAACGAGGTGAATGACTGTTGCTTGACCTTGAGTATAGTTTGGTACATTGCCCCGATTAATGGTGTATAACATCGGAGATCGCGGTGCAAAATAAAAGGGAACATAATCGTGTAGTACGCCACCTGCACCACAGGGAACGCGAATTCTAGCACGACGATCTTGGATATTCTCGTAGGCGATATTAGTGTACTGAGTGCGTGCGGCACGCATAGCGTTGTATGTTAACAATCCATCGGCAGAAAAAATAGATTCTAAATTATCAAGGTGAGTGATGTGGTAGATTGGTAATTGCACTGCTATTTTTGTTGGTTGTTTCAGGTTGAACTCATAATTGTAATATTCCTTTTGCTGTTAAGGATTAATAATCTTTTTCCCTCCTTATTTCCCAATGCAAAATTTGCTAAATATTCTGTCTAGCACTGATTCTGTCACTTCTTCGCCCGTAACTTCTCCCAATGCTTGAATTGCACCGCGCAAATCTATTGTCCAAAAATCTAAAGGCAATTTGTTGCTAATAGTATCCGTGCACTGTTCCAGAGAAATTTTGGCTTTGGTTAAGGCTGCTGCTTGCCGCTGATTGATGGCTAAATCGGAGTTTGCTGCTTGCAATTTTCCGTGGCTGACGGCATCTAAGATTGCGGTTTCTAGGTCTTCTATGCCTCGATCTTGGGCGGCGGATGCGATGACTGCAGGGTAAATTTCCGAGGAAAAAGGTAGTTCGGGGATGGTTTTTACTAGGTCGATTTTGTTGATGATTATAATTAGCGGGCGGTGCTTTACTTGTTCGTAAATTTCGGAATCGCCCTCTGTCCAACCAGATTCTGCATCAATTGTTAGCAATACTAAATCGGCTTGTTTTGCTGCGGCGCGCGATCGCTCTACGCCAATTTTTTCTACCTTGTCTTCAGTTTCCCGAATGCCGGCAGTATCGAGCACCTGCACCGGAATGCCGCCCACGACTAGCTGCGATTCTACCACATCTCGCGTCGTTCCGGGCAAATCTGTGACGATCGCCCGATCGCTCTTACTCCAAGCATTCAACAAACTCGACTTTCCCACATTCGGCCGCCCCACAATCGCCACTTTCAAACCGGTTCTCAACAATTCACCGCGATCCGCCGTCGCCAAAATTGTTGACAGTTCCGCCAAAACATGATTTATTTCCAAATAAGTTTTAGCTTCATCTAAAGGCGGCAAATCTTCCTCAAAATCAATTCTCGCCTCAATTTCTGCCAGCAAATCCAAACAAGTTGTTCTCAATTTGCGAATTGGCTGCGCTAATTTTCCCTGCAAACCAGCTAAAGCACTTTGTGCAGCAGCAGGAGATTTTGCTCCCACCAAATCTGAAATACTTTCAGCCTGAGTTAAATCGAGCCTCCCGTTCAAAAAAGCCCTGAGCGAAAACTCTCCCGGCTGCGCCAATTTCGCCCCGCTTTCCAAACACAACTGCAAGACTTGCTGGACGGCCATAATCCCGCCGTGACAGTGAAATTCCACCACATCTTCGCGGGTGAAGGAACGGGGCGCTTTCATGATTAACAGCAAAGCTTCATCGACTAATTCTTGAGTTTTGGGGTGGCGGATGTGGCCGTAAAGAATGCGGTGAGACTCCCAAATTTGCTGTCCTGGGGCGCGAAACAGAGTTTCGGCAATTTTTAAGGCTGCGGAACCGGAAAGTCGCACAATGGCGACGCTGCCTTGTTGGGGAACTATGGCGGTGGCGATCGCTGCGATCGTTCCTCCTTTTGTTAGTGATTCAGCCATTTTTATTGTTCACATTAAAAAAAAATCTCAATGTCTAGTTTGTGAGGATCGGGCAATTGCCGATCGGTCTTCGACATTATAAATCAATACTGTTCAAAACTGGTTGATAATCCCGGTGGAATAACCGCCCTAATTTTCTTGAAAAAGGAGGAAAAAAAGTTGCTCTTGCGTCAACGGCTGCGGTCTTTGTTAGGCGGGATGCGAGAAGGATATCTGGGAATACACAGTCTTAACAATCGCCTATTGGGATATAAATATTTGGTGTATAATTCAATAAATCAAAACTACCGCCTTTTAGGAGAAGCTGCACGAGTTGCTGAGTCGAAGAGTAGAAAATATTTTTTTAAATTTTTCTGGCGCTTGGTAATTGATCGCGGGCTTCGAGAGACAGGAGAACTTGAATTAAGGATTTAAGCCGTTGTAAATTTATGTAAATCAATCTGCGACCGGTTGTTAAATTATACATATCTGATTAACCTATCGACAATTTATGCGATTTTTTGCCAAGATATTAAGAAGAGGGCGGCCGCCGGGACTTCGATCGCCAATTCGTTAGCGAAGCTTGCAGAAGAGGACTGCCCGTTGACCCCAGTCACGGGGCGATCGAACTTAAATTACTCAGCCAAATCTTTGGGCTGTGGTGATTTCATGCGATAATCGAACATTAACAGGGTAGAGGGCAGAGCATGATTGGTCAACTTCTAGACAGACGTTACCGCATCATTAAAGTCACAGACTCAAGTGAGGTGGGAAAAACTTATTTAGCAGCAGATACTCACCGTCCTGGGTATCCGCAATGCACGGTTAGAGAAATGCGGCTTCCCGGCACAAGTTCGCAAACTCCAGAATTAGTCAAAGTTATATTTCAAAGAAACGCCGAAATAATTGAGGAATTGGGTAAACACGACAAAATACCCGAATTATTGGCGTATTTTGAGGAAAATCAAAGTTTATACTTAATTGAAGAATTTATTGTCGGTTCACCTTTGAGTCAAGAATTGATTGCGGGTGAAGCTTGGCAAGAAGATGAAGTAATTACTTTGCTATCATCCATATTAGAAATTTTGGCGTTCATCCACTCTCAGGGCTTCATTCACCGCAGAATTCAACCAGACAGAGTTATCCGGCGCGAGTCAGACGGGAAATTTGTGTTGGTGGACTTTAGCCTAGACAAAGAAATTAACCCGGAACTGGCTAATTGTGATTTGCTGGCGCAAACCTCGCCGAAGTCTGTTAAATCGTCTTTGGGAAAAAAAGAAAACTTAGGGGTGCAGGGGTTATACGTGCCGATCGAGCAATTGGAAGGCAACCCCCGCTACAATAGCGACATCTACGCTCTAGGGACGATCGCCCAGCTTGCCGTGACAGGACTTTCACCCAAGGAACTCAGCGCCCTGAGAAAAAACAAAAACGAAATTTCCTGGCGCAACCGGGCAACTTGTTCGGCGGCTTTAGCAGATACGATCGATCGAATGGTGGACTCCGACTGCGAACAACGGTATCAGGAAGCAGCGGAAGTTTTGGCCTTCATCAAACAAATCGCTGTAAAATGGCAGGTTGCGGAGCCGGCCACCATCATCAAGGAGGCTGCGAGTCAACCGCCGAGACAGCGCCAAACCAGATTGCTGCTGGCTGCAACGGCCTCGGCCTTAATCTTGACAGCAGTGATAATTTACTTTTGGCAGAGTCACACTCCGGCGAGGGCAAAAGAATTGTTAGCCCGCGGCGTTGCAAAGGCGCAGCAAGGTGACAAAACAGGCGCAATCGCCGATTATACCCAAGCCATCGCCATGAATGCTGGCGATGCTGAAACTTTCTACAGGCGGGCTAACGCTCGCTACGACACGGGTGCTACCGCGCAAGCAATACAGGATTACACCGAAGCAATTAAAGTCGATCCCAGCCACGCCAAAGCCATCTACAATCGAGGTTTGGCGCGCCTCGAAACCGGCGACAAGCGGGGGGCCGCGGAGGATTTTACCCAAGTATTGCGGCTGAGTCCGAGCGACGGCGATGCCTACTATCAGCGGGGTTTAGCTTACTACGATTTGGCAGACTACCGCACGGCCATTGAAGACTACACTCAAGCAATTCGGCTCAATCCCAAGGATGCTACAGCTTACAGCAATCGGGGTTTAGCTCGATCGGCTTCGGGCGACAAAGCTGGAGCAATGGCAGATTTTACCCAGGCGATTCAAATTAGCCCCAAACAAGCTAGCGTTTACTACAGTCGCGGTCGATCGCGCTTTAATCTGGCAGATTATCAGGGTGCGATGGAAGATTATAGTAAGGCGATCGAATTGGAACCAGAACAAGCTGATGCTTATACCAATCGGTGCAGCGCTTACTTAAATTTGGCAACCTACGACAAAGCGATTGAAGATTGCAGCCGAGCAATTAATCTCGATCCCAAAGATGAAGCAGCTTACAACAACCGCTGCATTGCTTATCTGAATTTAAAACAATTTCAAAAGGCCGCTGAAGATTGCAGTTTGGCGATCGGACTTAACAGCAACAATCCCAAAGCATACAGCAATCGAGGATTAGCTCGATCGGGTTCGGGAGACCAACTCGGGGCTGTGGAAGATTTTACCAGAGCAATTAGTCTCAATCCCAGCGATGCCGTAGCTTACAGCAATCGCGGCACCCTGTACTCAGAACAAAAAAATTACCCTTTAGCGGTTGAGGATTTCGCTCAGTCGTTGCGGCTCAATCCCAACAATGCTACTGCTTTTTACAGCCGGGGCCTCGTGCGCCGCCAACTCAAAGATCGAGCTGGGGCGATCGAAGATTTTCAGAAAGCTGCAACGCTGTTTCTAGAACAAGGAAGAGCCGATGGTTTCCAAAACGCACAAGCGCAAATAAACGCTCCTAAATAAACTATTAGTCAGTAGTCATTAGTCAGTAGTCAGTAGTCAGTAGTCATTAGTCAGTAGTCAGTAGTCATTAGTTGTTGGGAATTGGTTATTAGTTATTGGTTATTGGTTATTGGTTATTGGTTATTGGTTATTGGTTACTTGCTACGAATTTCCAATAATAACTAACAATTCCCAATAACAACTAACAACTAACAGTTAACAGTTAACAACTAACAGTTAACAGTTAACAGTTAACAGTTAACAACTAACAGTTATCAGTCATTAGTCATCAGGAAAAATGAAAAATGAAGAATGAAGCAGAAAAAAGGAAGAAGGGAAAATCACCAATCAGCAATTCCCAATCACCAACTCCAAATTACCAATTCCCCGCGCTCAATTCCCAATTTCCAAATCCCAATTACCAATTATCAATTATCGATATGAACATGGTTGGTCAACTTTTAGACAGGCGTTATCGCGTAGTGCAAATTCTCAGCTCAGGAGCTTTCGGACAAACTTATTTAGCTGTCGATACTCGCCGACCCGGCCACCCTCAATGTGTAGTAAAACAACTTCGTCCTCCCAGCAACACTTCCTCAGTTCTCAAAACAGCTTACCGCTTATTTAAACAAGAAGCAGAAATTTTAGAAAAGCTGGGTAAATACGAACAAATTCCCTTTTTGCTCGCTTATTTTGAAGAAGGCAGTCAATTCTACCTGGTAGAAGAATTTGTTCCCGGACACGCTCTAAATCGTGAAATTACGGCGGGTCAACCTTGGCCGGAAGAACGAGTAGTGTCTTTGTTAGAAGAAGTGTTACAACTGCTCGCATTCGTACACTCTCAGGGAGTGATTCACCGCGATGTTAATCCCTCCAACTTAATCCGCCGCAAACCAGACGGTAAATTAGTTTTAATTGACTTCGGCTCAGTTAAAGAAGTTGCCAATCACGTCACCGAGTACGATGCAGAATTTCCGCGCACCATTGCGACGGGGACTCCGGCTTATATGCCGATCGAACAATTTCAAGGCAACCCCCAATTTAGCAGCGATCTCTATGCCGTAGGGATGATGGCAATCCAAGCTATCACTGGTTTACCCGGTACCGATTTGCCAAAATTGCAAGATCCGAGTCCTTCTCACACCGGGGAAATTGTTTGGCGAAACCGAGCTCAATGTTCTCCGGGATTGGCAAATATCATTGACAAAATGGTATGTCACCAATTTGGCAAACGCTATCAATCGGCTGATGACGTTTTGGCCGCTCTGAGCAAGCTGACGCACCGCCAAGAGCCTCATGCTCAAAAGAAAAGTAGGGCTCCTAGTTTACTGTCTGTTGATAGTTTTGTGTCACGTTTGGGAACTCGGTTTTGGTGGCTGATTTTGGCTGGATTGGGGGCGATCGCTCTGGTATTTCTGTTTAGTTATTGCAGCCGCCCGAATCCGATTAAAGCTCAGGAATATTACGAACTGGGAGTAGAAAAGTCTCGCAATCAAGATGCGGCGGCAGCTTTGGAAGCTTTCAACAAGTCAATTCAATTAAATCCTAACAATGCTGATAGTTTTTATCGGCGGGGAAATGCTAATTACGATTTAAAAAAATATCAAGAAGCAATTGCCGATTATTCTCAGGCGATCGCTCTCAATCCTAAAGATTTTAAGGCTTATTTTAACCGGGGATTAGCCCGCAACGATTTTAACGACAAGCGCGGGGCGATTGAGGATTACACTCAGGTTCTGAATCTACAGCCCAACGATGTTGAAACATATTATGAAAGAGGAATTACGTATTTAGAACTACAAGATTACCCGATGGCTATTCAGGATTTTACTGAAGCAATTCGGTTGCAGCCGAAGCTTGTTAAAGCTTATCATTCGCGGGGTTTGGCTCGCGCTGGGAGCGGAGATTTGCAGGGGGCGATCGGAGATTATACTGAAGCAATTAAACTCGACGCTCAAAATGTTGATGCTTTTTACAGTCGGGGGAGAGCTCGCTTTCACCTAGGAGATTATCAGGGAGCTTTGGTGGATTATTCTCAGGTAATTGCGATCGATCCCAAGAGTGGAGATGCTTACACAAATCGTTGCAGCACGCAGTTGAATTTGGGAGCGCATCAAGCGGCAGTTGACGATTGCACTCAGGCGATTTCGCTGAGCGAGGAAGATGGGATTCCTTACAACAATCGCTGCATTGCTTATTTAAATTTGAAGGATTATCCGAAAGCAATTGCCGATTGCACTCAAGCGGTGACACTAAATCCGAACAATTACAATGCTATGAGCAATCGCGGTTTGGCCCGCAACGCAGGGGGAGATGCTCAGGGGGCGATCGCCGATTTTACCGCAGCAATCGGCCTCAATCCCAACGATGCGGAAGCTTACGCCAATCGGGCGAAGGTTTACCAGCAGTTAAATAATTACAATAGTGCGATCGGCGATTACGTGCAAGCCATTCGGCTGAATCCGAATTATGCAGCAGCTTACTACGGTAGAGGAATGGTTCGCCGCTCCTTGGGAGACAAAGCAGGAGCAATTAGCGACTTAGAAAAAGCGGGCAAAATCTTTCTCGATCAAGGACTTACCGGCGGTTACAAAGACACACAATTTGAGATTGAAAAACTCAAGTAGCTAGTTGTCAGTTGGTAGGGGCGGTGCCCCCGTGCCCGCCCTCAGTTGTCAGTTGTTAGTTGTTAGTTGTTAGTTGTGCGGCATTTAAACTGTATGTCAAAAAGCAATAAAACAATGAGTGGGGCAGGCATCCTGCCCGCCCTGAATATGCAATGTTTATTTGCGCGACAGCTTAACAGTCAACAATGCCCCATCCCTCCGCTTCGCTCCGCCCAATTCCCTTTAATAATTTTGAATTCGCTTCACCAAATCATAAAACGGTTCCCAATTATCCTCAAGAGCGATGGGTTCCCAAACAGCCTCAATCGTCGGCCTCAACAGCGATTGTTCGGGATTGTGCTGGCGCAACCTCTCGGCCATTTTATCCATATCGTCCGCCGACAAACTTTGCAAAACGTGACAATAAAACTGCCGCCAATGTGCTATCAAGTCCGTCGGTTGGGCCTCGCTAAAGATTAGACTAGCATCATCTCGCCAAGTGCGATCGAACTGTCGGCGCAATTCCCAAAAGAAATCGTGATAATCAACTTGAGACTCCGCCAGCATCTTAATTGTCAGCTTCAAAAGCTCATCGCCATCAGCTTCTGGCAAATCCTCAAATCCCAATCTATTCAGCATCAACTTGCGGTAAGCTGCATTATAATAATCGCCAAACTTTGCCAAACCAGCATCCATATCAGCTTGAGGAATTGCCGCTGCTAGCGGTTGCTGAAGCTTCTCTAAATTCCCCTTACAAATAAACGGTTGATTTCCGTAACAATAAAGACCGTAGTGATCGAAATAAGCTGCAGTAAATTCCGGCTTGTAAGTTGGGATAAAAGCAAAAGGCCCGTAATCAAAACTTTCTCCCGTAATCGACATATTATCAGTATTCAGCACCGCGTGACAAAAACCAGCCGCCATCCACTGAGCGACTAATTCGGCTACACGCTTGACTAATTCTGCATAAAATAGCGCATACTTTTCTTCGGAAGAAGTACCAGAATT
>NZ_JBARVX010000110.1:0-13941 GCF_049646505.1 Microcoleus sp. | reverse complement strand
CCCCTTGCTAAGGGGGGGAGAAATCTCGCTCCCCCCCTTGCTAAGGGGGGGTAAGGGGGGGGTTACAGCAGTGCGAACTAAACTTAAGTCTAAAGTCCCACCGCCAAAATCGACTACTAAAACTAGAGAACCGGGGCGTTTGACTGCATATCCCAGGGCTGCTGCTGTAGATTCATCTATTAGCTGAACTTCCGAAACTTCCAGAGATTCTGCTAAGTCGCGAAACCAATCCAGATATCGCTCAAATGCTCCTACCGGTACTGTAAAAATTACTTTATCGGGCTTTATATTTTGTAAATATAATTGTTTCCAAATAGTTTTGACAAACTGTTCTGCTACTGATTCTGACCTGTAGGTTTCGCCGTCGATATTGCGGGCTGGTGGCTGAAAGTCGGCGGCTAAGTCGCGTTTAAAAGCTTTAAAAAAACGATCGGGCTGGGCTTGTCCCAAACGCTGCGATCGCACTTTTTCTCCCAACACCAACTCTCCCGCACTTTTTACAAATACCAAAGTCGGTACTACAGGTATATCTCTAATATTTACACGACCATTATTTGTTTGAAAAATGCGGGATATCTCGCCCAATCTCAAAGTTTCTGGTGCTTGCGTATCCGGGTTGAGAATGCAGACAACGGTGTTGCTGGTGCCGAAGTCAATGGCAACTGTAGTCATGTTGATTTAAAATTTAAAATTTAATTTTTTATGCCACCGGGGAGGGTGCGGCTAACTTTAGCAGGAACCAAAATTCGGTCTCCATCCCGATAGCCGACAAACCGAATATAAACTAATTCTCCTTCTGTTATATCCTCAACATCCGGCTGGTGTAACTGCGGATTGTAAATGACTTGTTCCCAAGCTGAACCGATTGTTTCAAAATCCCAGCTTGACAACAGATTTTCTAAGGGAGTAAAAAGAGCAGAAAGATTTTTGGCTGGCATCTGCGGCTTGGCTTCTGCCATTTTGCGGGCAGCGGGATAGTTAGTTAACAAAGTTTTCAACTGTTCAAAAGTAGCGCGGCGAAAATCGGCAGTTAGTTGAGTTTTTTGCTGCTGCAATTCTTCGCGCAGCCGGAAACACTGCTGCCTCAATTCTTCTATTTCGGTGGGATTACTTGTGATTGTAGCCGACATTGGCAGCGCGATCAAATTGCGATCGAATTCTTGGAAATTCAAATTCAGCACTGTTGCCAGCCGCCTCAGTTCGTCTAGCGTGAGTTTTCCCACGTCTCCCTGCCGCACTAAGCGCACCCCAAAGCGAGTTAAGCCCGCTTTTTCGCCTAAGTCTTGCCAATCGATAATCTCTAACTTATTCATGCGTTCCCGCAGAATTGTATCGTACTTAAACTCGATCGCATCTCCCGCTGCCGATGCAGCATAAAGGTAAACTAAAATTAGAAAAATGCCGCCGACAGCCAGCGCGAAACTGAAGGCAGGCACTGTTGATGTATCAACTGTTGCGCCGACGAGATAGAACATTGTTAATTTTTCTAAACTTGTTTTAAAGTCTGCGTTTGTTCGGCGGTCAAATTTTCTTCGCCTTCATAGTATTCTGGCAGCAAGTCTTGAGATGCTACTTTTCCGAGGGCTTTTTCAATTCCGGCGGTGGTTTCAGTACAGCTTGCACCCGTGGCGCTGAGGACGGTTTCGGTAACTTTGCCGTCTTTGCCGATGCGGTATTCTATTTGGCGGTACTCTGCCATAATTCTCTTGGTTTAATAGTTGAGTTTAGACTGTTGAGTTATATTATAGATGCTGTTTACCAATTATTCAAATGAATTTTTGTAGTGACAATGCCACCGGGGTTTCGCCGGAAATTATGGCAGCGATTGGTGCGGCTAATTGCGGTGCTGTAATGTCTTACGGAGATGATGAATATACGCAGCGCTTGCAAGTTAAATTTTCCGATTTGTTCGAGACATCAGTAACAGTTTTTCCCGTAGCAACCGGTTCTGCTGCTAATGCTTTATCCCTGGCGGTTATGACTCCTCCTTACGGGGCTGTTTACTGTCACGCCGACTCTCATATTAATCTAGATGAATGCGGCGCGCCGGAGTTTTTTACAGGCGGTGCAAAGTTAGTGACAGTAACAGGAGATCGTAGTAAAATAGAAGCAGATACTTTAGCAAAAATTATCGAGAAAGCTGGTGCAGGTGTCGTCCACCACGTACAGCCCGCAGCCGTGAGTATCACTCAAGCAACGGAAGCGGGTACTGTCTACAATCCAGCAGAAATTGCCCGCATTTCCGAGGTTGTTCGCGCTCATAATTTGCACCTGCACGTGGATGGAGCTCGCTTTGCCAATGCTGTTGTCAGTCTTGGCTGTTCTCCGGCTGATGTTACTTGGCGGGCTGGTGTGGATATCCTCTCATTTGGAGCGACAAAAAACGGCGCGATGGCTGCGGAAGCTGTGGTATTTTTCAATCAAGAACTAGCAGAAACTTTCCCTTTTTACCGCAAGCGCAGCGGGCATTTGTTCTCGAAAATGCGGTTTTTGTCGGCACAGTTGGAAGCATATATTACCGATGATTTGTGGCTAAAAAATGCGAGTCATGCTAATAATATGGCGGCTAAGATAGCCGAAGGTTGGGCAGGACTTGAGCAAGTAAAATTTTGCCATCCAGTAGAAGCTAACGAGATTTTTATGCAGCTTCCCGAATCAGTAATTGCATCTGTTTTAGCGGAGGGTTTTCTGTTTTATAGATGGGATGGATGTACTGTGAGACTGGTAACGGCTTTTAATACTAGAGAACAAGATGTTATTGCTTTAGTGGAAGCTGTTAAACGCCATCAGTGATTATTTTGTAGGGGCGGGTTTTACGAATAATATCTGACAAGTACCAACAATCTAGATCGACCCGCCCCCACAACAGATAACCCACATCAACATTAAATTTGCATCGAATAATGCGGAAAATGTACATTGCAATTTACCATTGGGAGGGGGCGGGTTTAGGAGATTAGGGGCTTTAGGCAATGATTGTTGGTAAAACCCGCCCCTACAATTTAATGGATTCAGGAATAGGTTCTGCAACTGCGGCAAGTTCTGGTTCAACTGCTTCTATGTGTGCTTCTAAAAGCGCCAGATTTCTCATGTTTGATTTATAAAAAGCATCGAAGATATCTCCGACTAAAGGTACTGAACCGATAACTGCTTCCAGACTGATATTGTAAATCATTTTCCCTAGAGTTTTTTGGGGAAGGTTGAATTGAGTTGCTAGGTAAATTAGGTAGGCGGAAAACGCGGTATCTACGAGATCCCCAGCACCCGGAACTAAACCGATAATTGGGTCTAAACCAATGCGAAATTTGGTGCCGGGGATGCCAATGGCGGTATCCATCAGGCGGCTGAGTTTGCGGATGCGGTTGAGGGTAGCGAGACGCTCTATTTTGTTCATATTATTATTTTTGAACTAGGTTTAAGATTTTAAATCTGTCGGAAGACGGAAAAAATATCTATAAACCGCTCATTTTCCATCTTCGCTAATATGCTGAATTCCCCATTCGTGCATGGCATTAATAATCGGTTTGAGACTTTCGCCCAAAGGCGTTAGCGAATATTCAACTTTTGGCGGCACTTGCAGGTAAATTTCCCGGTGCACAATCCCGTCTGATTCCATTTCCCGCAGTTGCTGCGTCAGCATCTTCTGAGTAATGCCGTTGACGGCTCGCTGCAGCTCGTTAAAGCGCTTGACTCTTTGAAACAACTCCCGCAGAATCAAGACTTTCCAGCGCCCGCCAATCACTTCTAGAGTGCGCTCTACAGGGCAATTTGCCCGATCGACTTTTACTTCTTTGATTTGCACAGTATCTTTTTAGTAACTACCGCACTTTTAAGTGCGTACTATCCATAATAGCTTGACTCGGTTTAAAATAAAAACATCAAAGAAACACCCGATAAATTTCACTGAGGATTCAGAAAATGATTACCGTCAGAAAAAGTGAAGCAAGAGGACACGCTAATCGCGGTTGGCTGGACAGTTACCACACATTTTCGTTTGCCGATTATTACGATCGCAACCAGATGAATTTTCGGTCTTTGCGGGTAATTAATGAGGATGTCATCAGTCCGGGTAAAGGTTTCGGCACTCACGGGCACAGCGACATGGAAATCATTACCTATGTACTGGAAGGAGCATTAGAACACAAGGATAGTTTGGGTACCGGTGCAGTGATTAAACCCGGTGAAGTGCAGCGGATGAGTGCGGGTACGGGCATCCAGCACAGCGAGTTCAATCACTCGCAAGCTGACCCGGTTCATTTGCTGCAAATCTGGCTGTTGCCCGATACAAATGGCTTGACTCCGAGTTACGAACAGCGGAATTTTTCAGTGGAACAAAGGCGGGGGAAACTGCGCTTAGTGGCGGCGCGAGATGCCAGAGATGGTGCTGTGAAAGTGCATCAAGATGTTGATTTGTATGCGGCTGTTTTGGATAAAGATTCGCGGGTTTCTCATGCTTTGCAGCCAAATCGCCATGCTTGGGTACAAGTGGCTCGCGGCGCTATTTTGGTCAACGGTTTGACTTTGGAAAATGGCGACGCTGCGGCGGTTAGCGGTGAGTCTGAGTTGCTGATTGAAGCTACGGCAGATGCTGAATTTTTGCTGTTTGATTTAGCATAGAATTGAATGGAAAAGCTCTTACTTCTACAAGAAGTCGGGGATTTGCGATCGTTCGGCGATGGAAAGAGACTGTTGGCGAATTCATAGGGTAAAATCCCTCATCTCTGTCAATTAGACATTGAGTCTAGAACCACTATGTTTAGGGGGTTATGGGTGAAACCCTTTGTTGATTGACTGACAGTCTTTTGAAATCGCACGCCAAACAAACGAAGTCCGCTTCTCGCGGACTGAAAAATATACTGGGTTTTCAATTTAGGCGGACTAATATACAAAATGCCAGATATCTGGTTAATTAAAAGCACTGGGAAAAGCGGCCCAAACTCGATCGACAAAATCCCTAAGTTGTCGAGAGGCGATCGCCCTATCCTGGCGATCGGAGTCGAGAGACTGCAACTGACTCAACAGTGAAATCACCTCAGTATCCAGCGCCGCCCGAAACAAACTCAGCGGCCAAAGCAAATCAGCACCATCTCGCAAATCCGATAAAATGTATTCTTCCGGCCATTGCTCAGATACATCCTTCCCCGCCACCAATCCAACCAACATTAAAGGGCGCACCCAACAAATTTGACGCGCCTCAACCACGTCAATTACCTCTGAATGCAGGCACGCATTTCCATATTCTAAACTGACAATTTGACCGGGCTTAAAGTTCAAAGCACATTCCATTAATCTCTATTTCGGTTAACTATTTATGACTGTTGACTATTTATGACTGTTGACTGTTGATTGTTGACTGTTGACTGTTGATTGTTGATTGTTGACTGTTGACTGTTGACTGTTAACTATTTATGACTGTTGACTGTTGACTGTTGACTGTTGACTGTTGACTGTTGACTGTTGACTGTTGATTGTTGACTGTTGACTGTTGACTGTTGATTGTTGACTGTTGACTGTTGGTTCTAATTCCGAATTACCAATTCCTACTGACAACTGACAACTGACAACTAACAACTGACAACTAACAACTGACAACTAACAACTGACAACTAACAACTTTGATCGAGATTTTTCAGAGCCATTTCGAGTTCTGCAGTCAACAATCGTGCTTCTTTTTTGCCAGTGCCACCGTTAGCATAATCCGCCACTGAAATGGGATTGCCGATCGCAATTTTGACACGAGCGCCCCATCGAGGAATGCGGGGGCGGTAGCGGATACTCATCGGTACAATTTTCACCCCCAAACCGGGTTTGCTCAACTCTGCCTGCATTGCCAAACGAGCTAATCCAGGCTTGGGAGGGTGAACTTCACCATCCTGAAAAATGCCACCTTCGGGAAAAATCACCAACATTTGCTTGTCGAGGAGCAATTCCACGCCGTAACGCAGACTGCTAATTGCCGGATGCTTGATATCGACAGCAAAACCTCCCAAATGTCTGATGAACCAACCTTGCAGGCCTTGCACCTCATCGGCAGTTACCATAAACCGCAAATCGCGTCCAGTCACCATCTGTCCCGTTGAATAGGGCATCATCAGCGCGTCCCACCGGGAGCGATGCGTAGGGGCTAAGATGACAGGCCCGTCCTTCGGCAAGTGTTCCTGTCCGGCGATCTCAATCTTGCCAAAATAAAACGGTAGGACAGCATAGTGACCTAGCGGATAGAGCAAGGAGGTTAACCAAGGAGAAACGCGAGAGGTATTAGATACTACCTTGGCAGGCATTGGCTTCACTAGAGATGATTTACTGGACTCGACGGCGATGGCGGCAGTATGGCGCATGGCAATTAACCTGCTTTATCGATATATAGAGTCTAAGGATATGTTGCTTAGCAAACGTTTAGTCTTTCGATGGGGACACTTTGGCTATTGGCGTTTTGCCTTTGGCCCGTGCTAAAGCCCGACAACCAACAATCTATAACAGGCTTTCACCGGGGTCAAGCCGACAGCAGTCAGGAGCCAGCTCGATCGGGCAATTACGGATCTATTATTTCACTTAAACAGCCAAGTTTTATTAAACACCGCCCAAAAGAAAGTCAAAATTTTTACCGGTTAATTCTTTCTTCGGGCTTCAAACCAAGAAAGCAACCGATCTCGGCAAACAGACTCCATAATACCGCCGAGTACCTCCAAGCGGTGACACGAAGGCGCGCTATCAGGAATATTAGCAGCAGTCCGAATCGCGCCTGTTTTCGGGTCATCAGCTCCGTATACCAGCAAACCGATCCGAGCTTGTACGATCGCGCCAGCGCACATCGGGCAAGGCTCCAGAGTCACGTAGAGCGTGCATTGGTTGAGATGCCAGTCTTGCAAAACTTTGCCCGCCGCCCGCAGAGCCAAGATTTCAGCGTGAGCAGTCGGATCGCAGTCTCGCTCTCGCCGATTTTGCGCTTCGGCAATCAACTTGCCAGTACCGTCAACGATTGCAGCACCCACTGGCACTTCACCCGCATCGCCGGCTGCTCGCGCTAGTTCCACAGCCCTAGCCATCCAGCGCTTGTGAACAGCATAATTAAAATCACCAATAAACAACTGCTCTGTTTGCAAATTCACGGTATACCTATGCAGCTACAAACGCTTAACATTGTCTTACTTATACACTTGCTGCGGAGCGAATAAGTGCGATCGCTAGTAAAACAAGTTTTTAGGGCAACTTATGGCATACTTACCTAGCTGAAAACACTTAAGATCGAAAAATAAAGTTACACCGCAGTCCCATCCACAGTAATTTTGAATTATGGACACCACCACGATTAGCACTGAAGTTGTTGAGCTGTTGTCCCGGATTAGCCGGCAAAAACTCCGCGAACAAGATATCACTCCCTTGGTAGTGTTTCTGACTGCTCTAATTTCCATCCTGCGCGGAGTCATGATTATCGACAGGACGATCGCCATTGAAGAAGAAGAACGGCTGCAAAAGACTCTCAAAGCCTTTTCCAGCGGAGATCCGCATCGAATAGAACTAATTCAGCGCCTTGTCAAAGGAGTATCCAAACAGCAAGTTTACTTCAACCCCACGGAATTGCTAACCCTGACAGCTTTCTTCTCAGAATCAGAAAAGCTGTTGCTCATCGGTTCCGGCTACGAAATGTCAGCGGTAGACGGACACATCGACCTGCGGGAGCAAATGTACCTACAGTCGATCGCAAACCGGCTCGGTCTCGACTCCAGACACATTGCAGTCATAGACACTTTATTTACTAAAGAAGGAACCCTCGACTCAGAAGCTTTTGCCGAAGTTAAAGCATTACTCGCACCGAGCGAATTCTCCTCCAGCGATCCAGTATTTGCCAAAGCAGGAAAGCACCTGCTGACTCTTTTAACGCGCAAGTAATCCAGCGAATTAAAGTTTTTTGGCCGTGCAAGAATCAGACACGGGGAAAAGAATTTGATGCTTTTTCTATTAGTTCGCCGGCGCAGCGGTCATAAACCGGGTTTTTTCAGACAATATAGATAGGTTGCAGCCAGCCAAAACGCTAAAAAACCCGGTTTATTTTGCCTTGATGCGTCCAAATCCGTCTAAAATCTAAAAGCGACTTGTCGCTGCCCCATCGCCCCTGCTCGGTCTGATATCTCAACTTGACTGCCAATAAATCGGTATCGTTTCTCCGGCGCTGTTGAGTGAATGTCCCCCAAATTTTTAACTTCCAGTTCTTGCTCCCAGATTAATCTGTAGAGTAAATCTCAAATCTCAAAATCTCAAATCGACAGATTGATTATGCAAATAGAATGGCAAACCGCCAAAACCTACGAAGACATTCTTTATCACAAAAGCGGCGGCACCGCCAAAATTACCATCAATCGACCTCACAAACGGAACGCTTTCCGTCCCAAAACCGTGCAAGAACTGTGCGATGCCTTTACTGATGCCCGCGAAGACACAAAAATCGGCGTTGTCCTCTTTACCGGTGCGGGGCCTCATACTGACGGCAAATACGCCTTTTGTGCGGGCGGCGACCAAAGCGTGCGCGGTGCTGCGGGGTATGTAGACGAGGGTGGTATACCCCGGTTGAACGTGCTCGACTTGCAGAAGTTGATTCGATCGATGCCTAAAGTTGTGATTGCTTTAGTGGCAGGATATGCGATCGGCGGCGGTCATGTTTTACACTTGATCTGCGACTTGACGATCGCAGCCGACAATGCTATTTTCGGACAAACCGGCCCCAAAGTCGGCAGTTTCGACGGTGGATTCGGAGCCAGCTATCTTGCCAGAGTAGTCGGACAGAAAAAAGCCAGGGAAATTTGGTTTTTGTGTCGCCAGTACAGCGCGCAGCAAGCCCTAGAAATGGGTTTAGTCAACTGCGTAGTCCCGGTAGAACAACTCGAACTCGAAGGGATGCAGTGGGCTGGAGAAATTCTCGAAAAAAGTCCGATCGCGATTCGCTGTTTAAAATCCGCTTTTAATGCCGACTGCGACGGTCAAGCCGGCCTGCAAGAGCTGGCTGGAAATGCCACTTTGCTCTACTACATGACCCAGGAAGGTGCCGAAGGCAAACAAGCATTTTTGGACAAACGGGAACCGGACTTTAGTCAATATCCTTGGCTGCCGTAGCTCGATCGACAAATGAGTTTTTTTGATTCCCTCATTCCAGTTACAGATGCTGTTGATTTGTGTCAGTTGCAAAAGTCGAATTGAGGCGATCGTCCAAAAGTGTAAGTATTGATATTACTAGCACCAAAAAAATGAAACTGCTTTGTTAAATCCAGACTGCGATCGCCATCAGTAATTCCCAAATCGGAAATGCCCAATGCTCCTATCCAAAATGATATGATTCCTGCTGCAGTCCGACTAAACCGACAGTGCTGCTGATTGCTCGATTAAAGTTGTGCCTGTCAACTGGCAGGCATTGCGCTCAGAAACACTCACAGCAGGCTCCGGCAGCGTCACACTCTGTTCTTGCCAAAGTTCAATTTTTTCGATATTTTCCCAATATGGCTCAAAAGGCGAAACCGCTAAGGCACAAGCTTTCCACTGACTTTGCACCGATACGCTTAGCAAATCGCAAACACCCCCGCGTCTTCCTTCGGGAGTGTAGTGGCGGCAGTGACGGCAAGCGGAAGTTAATGGTGTTTTCATAAAAGTGTTTAGACAAATCAGTTTCATCTATCATTCTCCTCTGTAGAGCTAGGAGGTTTGAGAGCATCCCAGCCTTTATGCTGTATGGGTTTTAGCGATCCCCGAGACATAATTAAATTTTATAATTTATTTATAATTGCGTTATATGTAGAAACAATTAGCTCAGTTATTACTCAGTGGATAGGTAAAAATACAGGTTAAAAGTTTATAAATGGTTAGGGATCAAGAAAAACGACAAGTGCGGAATAAGTGTCAGATGTTACAAATAGACTGCTGCTGTGGATAGAAAAAGCGGCCCAGAGCAGGATAAGCAGCCTGTGGGAAACAGCAATTTAAGTTTTAATATAAAAAAAAATGAAAAAATAGCAAAAACGATGGACGGCCGGCGATCGCACCGCAGTCGCCTTGACGGCAAAAGCAGCTAATCCTAGAATAGGCAAGTTTTAAAACTTCTTGTTTATTTCTTGAGAATCAAAACATTAAAATCAATTCAGAGACGATAGGAGTTTGGCTAATGAGTAAGCGTTCTTCGGTTGAATCCCCAAATCATCAATCCTCATCAACCCCCCTCAAGCCTGCTTTGCAAGCAGCTTTGGGATGTCTGGATGTCAGCCTTGAAGCAGAACTGACCACATACAGAAGGCACAGGCGGCGCGCCGAACAGTGGGTGTCGCCATCCGTTCGCAGCAACAAGCAAACAGGCACAACCGAGCAACAGAATACCCAAAACCTGTCGCCGCAGGCTGCCGAGGAAACCCAGCAGCCGCTATCGCTGCCCCTATCCCTGGCAGGAGTCCAGGGCGATGCCCCGCTAGCAACTACTAGGGGTGGCACCCCATTATCTAGCAGCACCTTCGCACCCCACAACTATCTAGAATCAAGCGAAAAACTGATCGAAAGTTTGGACGAAACAAAAGCTGAACCCGATCGAGAACGCAGTTTGGCAGCCAGTCTGTTAACTCCTTTGGGACTGAGTTCGATGCTGCTGTTTCTGCTGTCGTGCACGGCTTTGGGCTACGCAGTCACGCACCCGTCAAGTGTGGCTAAAATAACGGGTTTGAACCGTTTGCTCGATCGCACCGCGCCAGGAGCCAGCGAAAGTCCCACCGCTAGCGACACGTCAAATAGCAGCAACAAGGAACTGCCGAAAGCTCCAAATCTGACATCCAAGGAATTTGTCGATCTAGATTTGAGCACTCTCAGCAATGTCCAGCCCACAGCTAGCCCGATAGCTTCCCCATCGCCAAAAGCATCAATCCCGCCGACTCCACCAGCGCCTCCAGCCCCCATCGGCGCTGTCCCGATTCCTACAGAAGACGGCAACCCTGCCAGAGGCGCTCAACAAGGACTCAACAATCTCAGCACAGCTTTGCTTCCCACTCCCAGCCCCAGCGCCGCCCAGCCAGTGCCGAGTCTGCCGACACTGCCTCCAACGCCGACTCCAGTCCAGCAGGCAGCCTCCGCCCCGGCGGCGACTGCAGCTCCGGCGGCGGCAGCTCCCGCAGGCAGGCCGAGACGGGCTGCCGACGGTTTCTACTATGTTGTCACCGATTACACCGACGAAAAATCTCTCCAGCAAGCCAGAACCGCAGTTCCCGATGCCTACGTGCGGAATTTCTCAAAGGGTGTCAAGATCCAAATGGGAGCTTTGAACGATGCTGCCTCAGCAGAACGTTTGGTAACAGAACTCCAAGCCAAAGGGGTTCAGGCGCAATACTATCAGCCATAAATTAGGTAAAGCGTGAAAAACTTTAACTAAATTGTTAGACAAAGCGAGACAATAATTAATGTTTTGTCTAACACAAAATTGGTTGTTTAATGGTCAATTCCCATTTTTAAATCTAAAATTTAATAAAATCGGGAGATGGAACTCATGGGATTATTCGATCGCATTTGGCGAGTGATTCGAGCCAATATTAACAGTTTGATCGGGGCGGCAGAAGACCCAGAAAAAATTCTGGAACAGGCTGTAATGGATATGCAGGAAGATTTAATCCAGCTCAGACAAGCTGTAGCAGGGGCGATTGCGGCTCAAAAACGCACGGAACGCCAATGCTCCCAAGCAGAATCTACAGCCGCAGAATGGTACCAGCGAGCGCAGCTAGCTTTGCAAAAAGGCGAGGAAAATTTGGCGCGGGAAGCTCTGACGCGAAAAAAATCTTATCAAGAAACGGCAGCGGCGATGAAAGCTAGTCTGGGACAGCAAAACGCTGTGGTGGCTCAACTGAAAGAAAATATGCGATCGCTCGAAAGTAAAATTTCTGAGGCAAAATCTAAAAAAGATATGTACATTGCCCGAGCTCGATCGGCAAAAGCCTCCGAAAGGCTCCAAGAAATGATGGGCAATCTCAGTACCGGCAGTGCTTTGAGCGCGTTTGAAAAAATGGAAGAGAAAGTCGTGCAGCTAGAAGCTCGCTCCGAGGCCATCGCAGAACTCGGAACTAACGATTTAGAAAAGCAGTTTCTCTCTCTCGAATCTGCAGGCGATGTCGATGACGAGTTGGCGGCGATGAAAGCACAAATGCTTCCGGGCAATAATACACCAAAATTGCCCTCTGGCGAGCCGCCCGCATCCTGAACCAGAACTAGCAGAAAAATAGTCCCGACGGCAAAAACTTCTCAACAGCCGAGCTAGAGATACTTCACAAGCGTGTTGGGGAATTCCCGGATCGAAGTTAAACTCAATAGATAGGTGCATTAATCAGCTTGTCTGCACCGCTGACTCGATCGCTTTAAACTGTATTTATATGTTTGCAAAAATTGCCAAAGGCTCGATCGCGCTAAACATCTGACCACATGAGTTTCACTCAAAGCGGGCTAACGCTATCGAGCCTGCTTGCCGCCTAGTTCGTACACCTCACAGGAAAAATAGGATTATGGGATTATTCGATCGCATCAGCCGAGTCGTCAGAGCCAATCTTAACGATATGGTCAACAAAGCTGAAGACCCGGAAAAGATTTTAGAACAGTCCGTGACGGATATGCAGGAAGACTTGGTGCAGTTGCGTCAAGCCGTTGCCAGCGCGATCGCCACTCAAAAGCGCACCCAGACTCAGTACAATCAAGCTGAATTCCAGTCTAACCAGTGGCAGCAACGCGCTCAGCTAGCCCTGCAAAAAGGAGACGAGACTTTGGCCCGCGAAGCCTTGGTGCGTAAAAAGTCTCACGCAGAAACGGCGGCTACCCTCAAAAGCAGTTTGGAACAGCAATCGGGTCAAGTAGAAAGCCTCAAGCGCAACTTGATCGGTTTGGAAAGCAAGATTTCCGAAGCCAAAACTAAGAAGGATATGCTCAAGGCCAGAATATCCGCAGCTAAGGCCCAGGAACAGCTCAACAACACCATTGGCACCCTGAATACTGGCAGTTCAATGGCAGCTTTCGATCGCATGGAAGAAAAAGTTTTGCAGATAGAAGCTCGCGCGGGAGCATCAGCAGAACTGGCGGCCGGCGGCAGCGATTTAGAAGCAGCTTTCCGCTCGCTCGAAGCCGGTGGCGGTGTTGAGGACGAGTTGGCTCAGATGAAAGCTCAACTGGACGGAGGTTCTGTGTCTCAAGGTCAATTGCCCGCAGCGGATAATAATACTGCTAAGCCTAGTACCTCGGAGTCGAGTCCGGTGATTGACGCTGAGTTGGAAGAATTGCGATCGCAGCTCAACAAAATGTAGTAATCTCTATCAAAATTTACCTATTTCTCAAATGGCAGCTTTGATAGAATGCTCCGCCTACCTATAGCGTTAGCTTGGGGAAGTCGGAGCTTTTTTCGCAAACAGTGTATGTAGGTTGGGTTGAACTGATATCTTGCACCTGTGGCAAAAACCGGGTTTCTGACCGCAAAAACCGCATCACAACCTATGTCTCTCGTTCAGAAACCCGGTTTTTAAGAGCTTCCACACGAATGGTGCTCTTCTGTCAGTTGAACGAAGGGTTCGTGTCCAGGGCCCAACCTACAATCATGCTTAACAATCGCGTATTGCGATCTAACCGACGATCGAAGATTTACGCAATTTCTCCTGCGATCGACCATTTTGCAACGTGCGTCGCTCGATCGAAATTGTCTATTTTTTTTGAGGGACTTTTAATGTATCCGCACCCTACAGCTACTGCTGCGCGACTTTTGCGATCGCAATTTAGCAGACCGCAAAGAATGCTTTTTGTCAAGTATATTTATGTTGAATTTAAAATTTAATTATTAAGAAAAAGTGATAAAGTGACTTTATTGTTTGCAATTGCGCCGACAGCGCCGGCTCGTAAGTGTAAATAACTATAGCGGTTCTCAGTAACATGAGATGCCATTAAGCTGCATTGGGA
>NZ_JBARVX010000109.1:0-6812 GCF_049646505.1 Microcoleus sp. | reverse complement strand
AGCTTTCCGTCCAACGTCATCAGTCCGAGGGAAGAGGTGTTAACTTAAGACTGAAATCTTAGGTTTCTCTCGCTTGTATCAAAGTCTAGATTCCCCTAAATCCCCCTTAGATCGGACACTTTGAGTGTTCGGAGTTTTCGTGTTTTTAACAAAGACTTTGAGAGCCCTCTTATCCCCCCCTTACTAAGGGGGGCTAGGGGGGTCTCCGGGTTTAAAAACACACCCTAAAGACCGATCTTAAGCTGTTGTCTCCACAGCAACAGGAACCTCAGTCAACTCAACGCGATAATTCTCAATCACTGGATTGGCCAAAAGTTGGTCGCAAACGCGATCGAGTTGTTCGCGGGCCTCCGACTCCCCCGCAGCAGTCAGCGTCAATTCCACGTACTTTCCGATTCGCACGCGCTCAACATTGTCGTATCCCATGTGTTGCAAACCGGACTGTACGGCAGTGCCCGCCGGGTCTAAAACCGAAGGGCGGAGGGTAACATAGATTTGGGCAAAATATTTTTGAGTCACAGCAATGTGTACGTGATGCGAAGTTACGGCCACTTCATTCTACAACTAGGCGGGAAGCCGATCGCCCTTTCGCGCCCCTAATTAAGCTAGCCTAGAAACAGGGATAGATTTGACTCCAGCAAATTACAGACAAAATTTATGAGAACCAACCGCACCCGCAGTCAGGAGCGTATTTTAGACTTGCTCAAGACCTTAAATCGATCGCTCTCAGCGCAAGATATCTACTTAGAACTGCGAAACAGCGACCAAAGCATGGGCTTAGCAACAGTTTACCGCTCCCTCGACGGTTTAAAGCGAGAGGGGTTCGTTCACGTCAGAACCCTCGCTAGCGGCGAATCTCTCTACGGTGCCGCCCACCAAGACCAACATCACCTCACTTGTCTGGAATGCGGCGCGTCTATTACAATCGACGAATGCCCCGTCCACCACTTAGAAAGCCAATTACAACAATCTCATTCTTTCAAGATTTATTATCACACTTTAGAGTTTTTCGGATTGTGCGATCGGTGTACTCTCGCTCAACAATCTTAGGGAAGTTATTGGTCATTAGTTATTAGTCATTAGTCATTAGTTATTGGTTATTAGTCATTAGTTATTAATTACTCGGCGATTGAAATCGCTGCTATACAGACGAAACCCGCCTCCGCGGGTTGAATTAATTCTTAGTCCGCGGAGGCGGACATCGTTTGACAAGGAGCGATTTCAATCGCCGTTTGTATTGGTGCAGGAGCGATTTCAATCGCCGTTTCTTTCTATGCAGGAGCGATTGAAATCGCAATTTATTTCTATTTGCTCACCTCATTACTATTACCTTCCCCAACAATCGATCGCAATCCTTCCATCGTAGCGGGGATGCTGCGCGGGTCCATAAACATCACCTTGCTGCTGTCGCTGCTGCCAATTTTTAAGCCCATGTCCAGATAGTTTTGAGCTAACAAAAACTGTAAAGCTTCCCGCGCTTTGGGGTCGTTTTGCAGGGTTTTGCCGATAATTTGCAAAGCCTCAGAAGTAGCTTGTGCTTTCAAAACCTGACTTTGGCGTTCTGCTTGCGCTTTCAGGACGATCGCCTTTTGTTGAGCTTCCGCCTCCAAAATAGTAGCTTTTTGGCGCGCTTCTGCATCCAAAACCTGCGCTTCTGCCTTACCTTTGGCGCTGTTAACTGCTGACTCCCGTTCGCCCTCGGATGTCAAAATTGCCGCCCGCTTGCGGCGATCGGCTGCCATCTGCAATTCCATCGATTCCTGTACAGTTTTAGAAGGGATAATATCCCGCAATTCTACCCGCGTTACTTTCACTCCCCAAGGATCGGTAACAATATCTAAATCTCTGAGCAAGATTTCATTAATTTGAGAACGAGCCGTAAAAGTTTCTTCGAGATCCAGTTGACCCATTTCCGCGCGAATTTGAGTCAGCACCATATTTACCATTGCTGACTGAAGATTTTCAACTTTGTAACAAGCTTTGTCCAAGTCTACAATTCGCCAGTAAACCACAGCATCAACCGTGATCGAAACGTTGTCGCGGGTAATACAAGCTTGCGGGGGAACATCTAAGACTTTTTCCCGAATTGTTTGCTCGTAAACTACGCGATCAAGAAACGGCGTCACAAAATTCAAACCCGGTTCGAGTTTCTTGCCGTTATATTTACCTAAAGTCTCCACCAATGCTTGATTTCCCTGATTGATAATCTTGACGGAACCGGCAAGGGCTGAACCGCCTAGTGCTAAAAATACGAGTAAAAAAAATTGTTCCACGGTTGACTCCTATCAATGTTAAATGTTAACTGTTGAATGTTGACTGTTGAATGTTGACTGTTGAATGTTGAATGTTGACTGTTGACTGTTGACTGTTGGCTGTTGACTGTTGACTGTTGACTAATGACTAATGACTAATGACTAATGACTAATGACTACTGACTACTGACTACTGACTACTGACTACTGACTACTGACTACTGACTACTGACTAATGACTACTGACTACTAAGAGGGCGGGCACGGGGGCACCGCCCCTACCAACTGACTAATGACTGCTGACAACTGACTAATGACTACTGACAACTGACAACTGACTAATTACGCATTTTGTTTAAGAATGCAATAATTTTTCTGGCAAAACTATCAGAGTAGTGCCTTTTTGTCCTACGACAATTACGTTTTGGTTGGGAGGGATGGTGGCGCTCGTATCTTCGCAGCGAGCTTGCCAAGAATTGCCCTCATAAATAACCCGTCCCGTTTCGCCGGGGGGAATTTCTGTTAAAGTTTTAGCTTCGTGAGAATCTGCGATCGCCCTTACCTTGCCTTTTGGTATCAAGCGCCAAGACACCAGCACAAAAACGGTCGAAAATACCATCCACAAAAAGATTTGTAAACTAACGTAAGGTAAAACTAGAGAGCATCCAGCTACCGCGAAGGCGCTCAGCCCCATCATAAAAGCGACAAAAGCAGTCGGGAGAAATAGCTCTGTCAAACAGAGCAAAGTCCCAGCTAGCAGCCAAAAGAGTGTGGGAGTCAAGATCGTAAAAAGGAATAGTGATAATATTTATATCTTAGATGGGAAATGTGAGATTTACGAATTGCTAACAACTTACTCTGCAAGGGTTTGCGGCTTGCTGGCCCTGTTGGCGATTTGGCGCGCCGCAGTACCGGGTTGAAGCTTGGATCGCGCTCGAAGTCAGAGTTTTAGTAGCTTAGATTACAATTTTAGCCGATCTCGATCGGCAGCAACTACAATTTCTCCGGCCCAAAGGCAGTTAAAAAATTGATAGGGGCTAAAATCAGTTTATTCTCAAGCTCGTGAATTTGGGCTGGCGAATCATAATATCTTCAGAATGTTTTTACACTAGCTATTTCGATATGATCAGTAGTTTCTCAGAACCCATTTACTGCCCGAACCTGAGCTGTCCCGAACCCCGCAATACCTTTGGCCGCCAGCACTGTGCAGCTTGCGAAACCAATTTAATTTATCGGTATTTGCGGGCGGTGGGCCCAGCAGCCGAGGAAGTGCCCGCGGGTAAGGTAATAGCCGATCGATATTTTGTCATTGCACCCCAAATCTGGCTGGAGAGCCGTCCATCCGTGCCTCCAAGCGTCCCCGAACAACTGCCGGACAGCATCGCGCCTTACCTGCATTTGTATCCCCAACGGCTGCATACGCCGGAAGTATACGGTTTTTGTTACCTGGGGGAAGCAGCCGAAGCCACAGAGGTGCTGTTGCTGGAAAATGTGCCAGTTAATAATTTTGGTAGCCTGCATCCTTCTATTTTAGAAGCTTGGGCTCACACCGGTGCGGCGCGCCAAGTTTACTGGCTGTGGCAAATGCTTCAACTGTGGACACCGCTTTCGGAACAAGGAGTCGCTGCGAGTTTGCTGGTACCGGAAAATTTGCGGGTGGAAGGTTGGCGGGTACGCCTGCTGCAACTGCACCCCGGAAAATCTGTACCGACGCTTAGGGATTTGGGAGAT
Source organism: Microcoleus sp. (assembly GCF_049646505.1). Lineage (GTDB taxonomy): Bacteria > Cyanobacteriota > Cyanobacteriia > Cyanobacteriales > Microcoleaceae > Microcoleus. The sequence continues at coordinate 2,829 of NZ_JBARVX010000109.1, read as the reverse complement.
GTGTGGTCTGGTTTGGTGGAATCGGCCGCGCCAGAGGTGCAGTCGAGACTCGGAGAGATTTGTCAGTTTATGCGCCGCAGCAGCATGAATTTAGAGGCGATCGCCCTAGAACTAAACGATTTACTATTAGAACAAGCGGCTTTATTGCCCCTGCATTTAGAAGTAGTCGGCATGACCGATACCGGGCCGCAGCGCGCCAAAAATGAAGACAGTTGCTATCCGACTGCTGCGGATTTACAATTTAGCAAAAGTTCGGGCGGCGAAAAACTAATTCCTTACTTGACAATGGTTTGCGATGGGGTTGGAGGCCACGAAGGAGGAGAAGTTGCCAGCCAATTAGCCGTGCATTCCCTGAAAGCTTTAATCCAAAATTTGCTCGCAGAAATCGCTGAACAAGAAGAGTTGATGACGCCAGCAATGGTAATTAAACAACTCGAAGAAATAGTGAGAGTTGTAAATAACGTGATTTCTGCTCAAAATAACGAGCAGGGAAAAGAGTTGCGGCAGCGGATGGGGACTACTTTGGTGATGGCGCTCCAGTTGCCTCAAAAAATCAAAATTTCTGAGGACGTACCGTCGAACAACAGTCACGAACTTTATTTGGTCAATGTTGGAGACAGCCGCGCTTATTGGATAGGCAAAAATTACTGTCAGCGGCTGACTGTGGACGATGACGTAGCGTCAAGGGAAGTCAAGCTAGGACACAGTTTATACTGGGAGACTCAATTGCGATCGGATGCAGGAGCCCTGACTCAAGCTTTGGGGACGCGGGATGGCGATTTCCTGCGCCCGACGATTCAGCGATTTATTCTCGAAGAGGAAGGCTTGCTGCTGCTGTGTTCCGACGGTTTGGCCGACAACGACTGGGTAGAGCAATCTTGGGAGAATTACGGCCCTCCGGTGCTAGAGGGCCAAATGTCTTTGGAAGCAGCAGTTCAGTCTTGGATTAGCCTCGCCAACGAGAAAAACGGTTACGATAACACCTCTGTCGTGGCGACTTACTGTCGGATGTCGCCGGAGAAATTGGTACTGTTTCCTCCCGCCTCAGCGCCAACCTCAGCAGCAGTGTCAGCGCCAGCGTCCCTCCAGTCGGTGTCCCTGCCGATGTCAGAAGGGTCGGCATCTCTCCAAAAAACGGGGAGGATACCGGAATCTCAGCTTTCAGAATCTTCCAAACAGTTACTGTATCCCGAAACTTCCCCCGCCCCGGAACGAGTTCAAAAACAGCAGTCCAAACGTTGGTTGCCGCTGCTGGGGCTGTTGGGGCTGATGTTAGCCTTTGCTGGTTTAGGTTTGTGGGTACGCAGCCTCCAAAGCCCTCAGCCAGAACCCGAACAACTTCCGCCACCGCCGGAAACTTCCGCCCCGAGTCCTGCAGAGAGTCCCTCGCCCGGTGCTGAAAGTCCCGCGCCATCGCCTGAATCTACTCCTGCGGAAATTCCCGCGCCGGAAGGGGAAACTCCTGCGGAAATTCCCGCGCCGGAAGGGGAAACTCCTTTGCCATCACCGCAATAAAGGAGATTTAATTAAGCAGGGCGTTTTAAAGAATGCAGATGCTTTCCGGCGGCACGGCAACTCGAACGCTATCCCCGACTTTGTGCCGCTGCAAGTCATCTCGGTGCAAGTTTTGTCGGCGAAGGGCGATCGAGCTTTTAGCAGTCAAGCGCACCCTATAGCGCGTATCAGTGCCAATATAAATCGCCTCTTCTACTGTTCCCGGCCAGCTATTTTCAGCATCGTAATTAGCCGGATAAATAGCAGCTTTTTCCGGCCGCAACACCAAGGTAACAGTTTTCCCAGCCGGCAAATCTTCTGCTGTCCTAACTAACACGGGCAACTGCTGGTCAACCAACACAATTACTTGACCCTGTTGCTTTTCTACTACTCGCCCGGTCAAAAAATTGCTGTCGCCAATAAAATCAGCAACAAACCGCGTTTTCGGATATTCATAAATATCAACAGGTGTCCCGACTTGTTGCAGTTTTCCTCCCTCCATCACTGCAATTCTGTCCGACATTGTGAGCGCTTCTTCTTGGTCGTGAGTTACATAAATAAATGTAATTCCCAATTGTCGCTGCATTTTTTTTAATTCTAATTGCATCTCTTTACGCAATTTTAAATCCAGCGCTCCCAGGGGTTCATCCAACAGCAAAACAGAAGGCTCTTTAACCAACGCCCTCGCTAGGGCTACTCGCTGCTGCTGTCCCCCTGACAGTTGCCGGGGATAGCGTTTTTCTACATCTGTTAACTGTACTAATGCTAAGGCTGCCGCCACGCGATCGCGAATTGTTTGCTGAGGCAAATTCTCCATTTCCAACCCAAATGCAGCATTTTGTGCTACAGTCATGTGCGGAAATAAAGCATAATTTTGAAATACCGTATTCACAGGGCGGTGAAATGGCGGGCGATTTTGCATCGGTTGGCCGTGAATGTAAATTTCGCCTGCTGTGGGAGTTTCAAAACCTGCGATCGTTCGCAAAGTTGTAGTTTTGCCGCAGCCGGAAGGGCCGAGCAAAGAAAAGAATTCGCGATCGTAAATTTGCAGGTTGATGTTGTCTACAGCTAAGAAATCTTGACTGCGGACACTTTTAAATATTTTGGAAATGTTGACAAGTTCGACTGCGTGCATTGCGATCTATCCTGGTAGGGTGTAATCCGCACTAACTAATCTTGTATGGTGCGGATTTCGCACCGAGCGATCGGCGTTTCAATTTCAACTTATACCAATTTAATAAATACTTGCTATAGATGAAGTCTGAGCCCCCCCTTAATAAGGGGGGGTTGGGGGGGTAATATCTAGCACTACTTTATGAAATTGGTATCAGCCTC
>NZ_JBARVX010000108.1:0-9756 GCF_049646505.1 Microcoleus sp. | reverse complement strand
TTTCTCAGAAAGATGAGGTGCTCTCGCGGGCCTAAAAGCATCGGGCCTAAAAGCATCGGGCATCGGGCCTAAAAGCATCGGGCATCGGGCCTAAAAGCATACCTCACCTTTGTGAGAACCGCTATATGTCCGGTCAATTACCCGTAAAAACGGTTGGATCGCTGGGAATGCAAGTCCTCATGCTCAGAAAACTTAAATTCCCAACGATCGAACAAATCGGATTGCGGTTGAGCGAGGGCGCAGGAGGTCGCAAGGTAGAAGGCACCTGTCAGAATTCAAGAACAAAAAGTTTAAATTTAAGAGTTTTATTTGAGATCAAATAAAACTCTTTTTTCTGCTTTTTTTACCCTGAACAAAGCCTGATAACGTTGTTCCTTCAAAGGATTAATTGTTACTCTCAGAAGCGTCTGCCGAGGGGCTGGCGGTAACTTTTATTTCTCGCTTTTCCCGTTTTTTCCGTTCCGCTTCGATCACATCTTGAAGCACTATTCGCGCTTGGATCATTTTTTCCAAATTGCTGCGGTACAAATCTAAATCTTTGCTAACTTTTTCTTCAGGCAGGTGCAACGCTGCACTGATTTTGGCGATCGCGCCGTTTCGCGTTTCTTGGTCTTTTACCATGTCGGGGTCAGCTTTTTCTAACAGCGAGAACAAGCCGATCGCGAACAAGCGGCTGTACTTAAATTGAGCGTTGCCGGCGATCGCCCCTAGGGACGCTTGCAAATCTCCTGTATCTTCAAAGCTGGTGGAGCGATCGAGCCACGAGAGCAAATCTGACCCGGAAAGTCTGCCCGCCATGCTTTCCAAGCGCTGAGCGTCTTGTTTGTAGCGCTCTGGGTCTTCTTCTAGGGACTTGCACAAAGCGTTAAAAATCGAAAGTCTGTCTGCTTCAGGGGCGTACCCGAGCATGAATCGATCGAAAGCTGTCACCACGCCCAAAGCATAAATCGGGTCGTATTGAAAATCGGCATTCGCCAAAAGCAAGTGCATTTCTACCATCAACTCTTCCACCACTCGACGGTAAATTGAGTTGATCGGTCGAGTGTGAATCGTATAGAAACTTCGCTTAGTATCTGAAACAGTACGGTTATTGTTCACCTGAGTCTTATAGATAAATAATTTTGCCGCAGCCCGCGCGCGGCGTGAGTAAAGTCGGGGGAGTCGATTGGCGATCGGGCTGACAAAAATTGCCAGTTTTTTTTAGTTGTGCCGCCCGTACAGCGAGGCAAAATCCGATCGATAAAATTTTGCCTCGCTGTACGGGCGGCAACAAATAATCTGTCGCACTACCAGGGCAAAACCCAAGTATCTTTACAATCATAGCTCTTCTGGGATCGCTCACCAATCTAATCTTCTGACTTGCCCGCCCAGAACTGGCAATTCCTATCACAATAAATGCTGAATGTCAAGTCCAAATACTGAAAAATCAAACAAATATGACAATTTCTCCTGAATTAATAGCTTTAGCCCAGTACATGGCGGGCGACTTTGACAACCGGGAACAAGCGCTAGCAGACCCGGCTTGGTACGTCCACCTTCGTTTGTGGCAAAGACCGGTGCCTGCGGATATATTTTCCGAGCCCGGGATTGCCCTGTTTGCCGAACAAGCCAACATTCTGGAACTAGACAAACCCTACCGCCCCCGCATCGTGCAACTGAGGCACGCAAAGACAGCGCCAGCACTTATAGAAGCTCAGTATTATATGTTTAAGGATATTGCAGCCGTCAAAGGAGCAGGTAGCAACCCCGACTTGCTAGCAAAACTAACCAGGGAGGAAATCGAATTCCTCCCTGGCTGCACCCTCTCCGTTGCGGTGCAAAATTTAGCCTCAAACCGCTATCGTTTTCGGGCATCTCTGCCCCAGGGCACTCGCTGCGGCTTTACCTACGGCGGGCAAAATTACCAAGTAGACTTGGGATTTGAAGCCGCAGACGAGGAATTTCTCAGCTACGACAAAGGAATTAGCCCCACGACAGGCAAGGCTATCTGGGGAGCTTTAATGGGCCCTTTGAGATTTGTCAAGCGCCAGGATTTTGCTTCTGAGATATTGGCCAATAGGCTTGGGAGCAAATCAGACGGCGGTTGAAACCGCGTCTAGATAAACAAAATTCAGACGGCGGTTGAAACCGCGCCTACAAAAACAAATATCGGACGGCGGTTGAAACCGCGCCTACAAAAACAAAGTCCGCCTCCGCGGACTAAAGAAGAAGATGACGTAATTTTCACCGCCTTTGTCTTCAACCGGCGGAGGCCGGTTTTGTTTGTATAGACGCGATTTCAATCGCCCGGTCTTCTTCAACCTGCGGAGGCAGGTTTTGTTGGTGTAGACGCGATTTCAATCGCCCGGTCTTCTTAAATTGTCCTTACACCGCAATCGATGCCAGCAAGAGCGATCAACTGGCGCGCGGCACCCCCTCTAGAGCTTCTTCTTCCGTTTCAAAAATTTCAAACACAGAATCCATCATGGTGACTTCAAACACCAGTTTGGCTTCTGGATGAACATTGCAAATGCGGAAACTTCCCTTAACTTTATCCGCATCGCGCATACCTGCTACCAACGAGGTCAGGCCAGAGCTATCGATAAAGTTTACCTGACCAAGATTCACGACGACATGGCGGCTGAGTTTGGAAATACACTCTTGCAACTTGAGGCGGAATTGCCAAGCTGTCGTGATGTCCAACCGTCCTGTCGGTGCTAAGACGATAACTGTTGTACCGTCAGATAGCGTGTGGGTTTTTTGATCAATATGAATCACTGACCCTTCCCTCAAATTTATGATTATTTATCGCGGTGGTTGCTTTCTCAGTAGTTTAACTCAGGTCGGTGACTGCTGAGGCATCCAATTCGCCCAATCTTGCGGTTTTAAGAACTTCGAGTAGAGTTCGGCTTCTGGAGAGTTGGGTTCTGGCTCGAAACAATACTCCCAGCGTACCAAAGGTGGCAGGGACATGAGAATCGATTCGGTGCGTCCGTTGGTCTGCAAGCCAAAGGTTGTGCCTCGATCGTACACCAAGTTAAATTCAACGTAGCGGCCGCGGCGGTAAAGTTGGAAATCGCGCTCGCGATCGCCGTATGCTTTCGATCGGTGCTTTTCTACAATTGGGGTGTAAGCCGGCAAAAATGCCCGCCCGCAGTCCTGTACGAAGGCGAACAGCGACTCCCAGCTTCTGGGTTCGGGGTTTCCGGCATTCTTGCTGTATTCAGCAGCTTTTCCTTTGACATTTTGGTCGCGGTAAAGCGGGCCTCGAGCGCTTTGGTAGTCAAAAAACAGGCCGCCGACGCCGCGAGTTTCTTGGCGGTGGGGCAGGTAGAAATATTCGTCGCACCAGAGTTTAAATGTCTGGTAATAGTCCGAGTGGTGTTTGTCGCAGGCTGCTTTCAGAGTTTTGTGAAAATGAGCTGCATCCTCAGCCAACGGGTAATAAGGAGTCAAATCGACACCGCCGCCAAACCACCAAATCGGCCCTGCTTCAAAATAGCGGTAATTCAGGTGAACCGTAGGCAAATACGGATTGCGGGGGTGCAGCACCATCGAAGTCCCAGTCGCGTAAAAATCGTGACCGGCAGCTTCTGGGTGCTTGGCAAGAATCAAAGCTGGCAAACTTTCGCCCCAAACTTCGGAAAAATTCACTCCGCCTTGTTCAAACACATTACCTTCGCGCATAACGCGAGAACGTCCGCCCCCGCCTTCGGAGCGTTCCCAAGAGTCTTCCTTAAATTGGCCTTCGCCGTCGAGCTGTTCGAGGGCTTGACAAATTTCGTCTTGTAGGGATTTCATAAATTGGCTGACTCTAGCTCTAGAGTCAGCGGGCGGCAAAAACACAGAAGAGTTGGTTTTAAGTGTGGTAGAAACTGTCATAAGAATTTCTGTTGTCAGATTTGAGTCAGAGATGGGCGATGATTCCCACATCCACCCGTCATGTAATTATGCCACTGCAGGTCTGCAAATGATCGCAATGAAGATACATTAAAAAATAGCAACAAAAATATACTTTAAGCTGCGATCGAAAATTTGCTAACCCAATTGCAGACCTATGGTGGAGAAAACAATGCCAAATACACTCGATATTAGTTCAGTCTTAGAAATCCTGCGACCTGTCCAAGACCCCGAACTGCAAAAAAGTTTGGTGGAATTGAACATGATTCGCAATATTAAAATCGACGGCGGTGTCGTCAGTTTTACTTTAGTGCTGACAACGCCTGCTTGCCCGCTGCGAGAATTTATTGTGGAAGATTGCCAAAAAGCGGTAAAACAGTTGCCAGGAGTCGAAAAAGTGGCGGTGGAAGTGACAGCGGAAACGCCGCAGCAGAAGGGAATGGTCGATCGACAAGGCATTGAAGGAGTCAAAAACATTGTCGCCATTTCCAGCGGCAAAGGCGGTGTCGGCAAAAGCACGGTAGCGGTAAATGTGGCAGTAGCGCTGGCGCAAACCGGCGCGAAGGTGGGTTTGCTGGATGCGGATATCTACGGGCCCAACGACCCGACAATGTTGGGTTTGGCGGACGCAAAAGTGATGGTTAAGGACGGAAAAAGCGGGGAAACCCTCGAACCAGCCTTTAATTACGGTGTCAAGTTAGTGTCGATGGCGTTTTTAATTGACAAAGACCAACCCGTGATTTGGCGGGGCCCGATGTTAAACGGGATCATCCGGCAGTTTCTCTACCAAGTGAATTGGGGCGATTTAGATTATCTGATTGTGGATATGCCTCCGGGTACTGGAGACGCGCAGTTGACGATGGCGCAAGCGGTGCCGATGGCGGGTGCGGTAATCGTGACTACGCCGCAGACGGTGGCTTTGTTGGACTCCCGCAAAGGTTTAAAGATGTTCCAACAGTTGGGAGTGCCGGTGTTGGGAATTGTGGAAAATATGAGCTATTTTGTACCGCCGGATATGCCCGACAAGCAATACGATATTTTCGGTTCCGGCGGCGGGGAAAGGACGGCTGCTGAGTTGGGAGTGCCGCTGTTAGGCCGCATTCCGCTGGAAATTCCGCTGCGGGAAGGTGGCGATTCGGGCGTGCCAATTGTCGTGGGACAACCGGGTTCTGCTTCGGCGAGGGAGTTGCGGGCGGTGGCGGGCCGGATTGCCGGTAAGGTTTCCGTAGCAGCCTTAGCCTAACCAACTGTTGTACTCTCGTTCCCAGGCACTGACTGGGAACGCCGGCGGAGCAGATCCTCGCGTTTTAGCATCAAGCCCGATCGCGAAAAAACGGTAAGCTATAAACAGCAGCAAACATCACATTCAAACAATTATGATTTTTCCAGGTTCGGCAGTTCGAGTTAAAGATAAGGGCGAGATTTACTACGGCTTTCAAGGACTTGTCCAGCGAGTTACCGACGGGAAAGTCGCGGTACTTTTTGAAGGCGGCAATTGGGACAAGCTGATCGCGTTCCGGCTGTCGCAGTTGGAACTTGTGGATGCTACGGCCGGCCGGGCGAAGTAGTCAGTTGGCAGTTGTTAGTTGGCAGTTGTCAGTTGTTAGTTGGCAGTTGTCAGTTGACACGAAAGCAGTTGGAATTGGTAAGCTCTCGCACATTTAAATTAGACTTCTCCAATAATTATTGTGGAACAGGCTGTCCGGCCTGTTCCACACTGGCTTTTCTGCAGATGTCTGTTAGATTTGTTGCAAAATAATTTTCTGCTACAATCAAGGGCTTGGCTTAAGTGGAGTAAATTGCAGGTTATAGCGGTTCTAAGATAAATGAGGTATACAGAAATCCTGTACAGTCAAGCTTTCCAGGTCAAAATTCGTACCTCACCTTTTTGAGATAGGATTTGAGTCTTTGCGGAGTCAGAAAACTTGTCAAAACTTATGGTTTTAAATAGCAAATTTAGTTAGTCAATATCCGCGGCACTATCGGCGGCTGCGATCGCAAATAAAGAACCGTAAAAAGCTAAAAGTTCGGTTGATGAGGATGTGGCAAAAATATCTTTCTCGGACATGATGCACTCCGATCGCGACCCTTTGCATTTTACCATAAAACCCACCTCGAACAAATCGCCAAAATCGGTAATAATTAGAGATGATACAAGGGAGAATTTTTTATGAAAGTGGCGATCGTCGGCTGCGGCTATGTGGGTACTGCGACAGCCAAACATTTACGCGCTAAACCCGATTGTACCGTGACGGCGACAACGACGACGGCGAGCCGAGTCAGTGAATTGGAGGCTGTCGCCCAGCGGGTAGCTGTAGTTAAGGGAAATGATGCAAGTGCGATCGCCAGTTTACTGCAAGACCAAGATGCTGTTATGCTGTGCGTCGGCGCTCCAAATTCTAGTGCTTATCGAGAAAGTTACTTAGAGACGGCGACAACTTTGGTATCAGTTTTGCAGCAGATACCGACAGTCAAGCAGGTGATTTATACGGGTACTTATTCTGTGTACGGCGATCGACAAGGTAAACTGGTAAACGAAGAATCGCCCGTGGAGCCAGCCAATCCCAACGGTGAAATTCTCGCCGAAACAGAACGAATTTTATTAGCAGCATCCAGTCCCAACCTTCACACCTGCATTCTCCGTTTGGGCGGAATTTACGGGCCGGGGCGAGAATTAGTTAAAATCTTTGGAGGCTGGGCTGGGAGCACTCGTCCCGGTGCGGGGGAAGATGCGACAAATTGGGTGCATCGGGATGATATTGTTGGGGGATTGACCTTTGCATTGGACAATCGATTGCAGGGAATTTACAATTTAGTTGGGGATGTATCGCTGTCGAGTCGCGAATTAACCGATCGCATTTTTGAACGTCACAATCTGCCGAAAGCTACTTGGGATGGAAGTCCTAGCGTGCGGCCTTATAATGCGAAGGTCTCGAATCAAAAGATTAAGGCTGCTGGTTATCAATTTATCCATCCTGAAATTAGAGAGTATTAAATGCAGTCATTAAACACGCATTAATACCAATTTTTTATGAGGCTGCATAGAATCTGATCGCCCTGGCACCCCCCTTAATAAGGGGGGACAAGATTCTTCTCAAAGTCCCCCTTCTTAAGGGGGATTTAGGGGGATCGGGATATATGCAACTTCATATTAAATTGGTATAAACACAATTGCATTCAGGCGATCGCTCTTTTTTCAACTATCTGCGTCCTTCAGCGTTTATCCGCTGGAAATCTGCGGTTAACAGATAGAATATTTGTGCAAAAAGCTAGCTTATTGCGTATGTTTGGCGATCGCTTTTGCCACAGATATAAGCTGATCCTGAGTTAAATCATCCCCAGGATTTGCCGCCGGGCCCCAGTTTGTGTAACGAGTCGATCGGCCTGCACCTACTTCCGCAAAGACTCGAATAGATTCTAAGTTGCCGCGAGTCATTTCAAAATAAGTATAGGTAGCTCCCCAACACAGATATTTATTAGTAATTCCTCCGATTCTTCCACTACCTAAATCCAGAGTTTTAACCAGCGGCACAGAAACAGTAGTTTGACAGCTTTTGTCATAATAAGAATAAGCTACCGGAGCATTTTCATTGTATTTATAGTTAGTTGCAAATGTTGCTAATTCTGAGGGAGTCATCGCCAAACCAGGGGTGGCTGCAGACAGAAAAACAATTGCAGTAGTTAATAGTTTTTTCACGATTTGAGACTCGAATAAAATTTTATATTTGGTAAATAGACACCATATATAGCATTTCTAGCGAAAGATGAGGTACTGTCGGCCAAACAGGGCATTGGGCATCGGGCCTAAAAGCATCGGCAAAACAGGGCATTGGCCAAACAGGGCCTAAAAGCATACCTCACCACGCTTGAGAACCGCTATAGCCAGAAACCGGGGTTTTTACAACAATATTTTGGTGTTACCAGTAGATTCGGTAAAAAACCCGGTTTCTTTGGTTGTAATGCTTTTCATAACTGCTGTATTTTTCCATTAACCCAAGTTCTAAAGGATTTGAGCAAAGCAATTTCTCCGGTTGTGCGAGTTCTATCAAAAAATCCAGCCATTTCCGCTACCGATAAAAAAGGAAAAGTAATGCTAAAGTCGATCTCGATATATTCACTCTCTACCAACTGATAAAATTTCAAAACTCGCCCGTTATATCGCCAAATTTCCGGGACGCGAAGTGCTGAGTAAATTGCCAACTTATTCAGCGAAGTGCTGGTAATATCTATTTCAATTGCTAAGTCAGGCGGTGGGGCTGTTTCTAAATCCAATTCTTGCCGGCCTCTGAGGGCTGGTTCGTTTTGAATATAATAGCAATTGTCAGGTTCTATGCCTTTTTTTACATTTTTGAGCTTGAGAGTAGTTGAGCCTGCACTTTTGATTTCTATGCCGAGTTCTTCTGCTAAAGCTACAATGAAACGATCGAACTGAATCTTGGGATTTTCATGCTCAAATAGTGGAGCCATAATTTCCAACATTCCCTCATCGTAAGCTAGGCGATAACCTCGGTTATTTCCTATTTCTTTGAGCAGGGTTTCAAAAGTTGACCAGCTAATGTTTTCTAGCAGGGTTCTCTGTTCGGCTAAAGTTGAAGTAGCAACAATCATCTCAAAATCTCCTCGATCTGAGAAAACTCTAGTTTTATTTTACCAGGCGATCGAGCTTTTGCAACCGCCGATTGAGGCGGATTAACGTTGGATGAACGCGGATAGTCAGAAAGGGCGATCGCACTTTACTTAGGTTGTGTTAAATCTTATTTGATGACACCGCTAATTCTTTCTCTTCTTCCCAAGACAGCGATCTTTGAAGTTGTCCTGATTCTGTAAATGTTTGAGCTGCCAGCAGTACCGTCTCTAAATTCACACACATTTTGGCGGAATAATTACCTTCTTGTCCGCCGACAACTAGCTTTTCTACTGCATCGGGTTTTGATGGAGCTACTAAATTATAGAAGCTAACATTGTCAAAAGTTATGTTGACAATATATTTGCCTAATTCGCCGCCGCCAATGCTCATATAACACTCGTCATCTGCACCAAAGGTAACTAAAGTTTTACTTTTTCCGTCTAACTCGCGGATGGCTTGCTCTATTTGACTCCAAGTAGGATTTTCTATTAGCTCGCCTTCATCTTGGTTGCCAACCCAATTTTCTGCTGATAGGTTTGATACAAACATTATTGTCTCCTTCTATATGCAGATAGTCGATCGAACACACTTTATATTTTTGACTTTCCTGTGGGTTGACTGCCCCTATTTTACCAGATTCCGTTAGGGTTTTGGGATTTCGATGTGCGATCGCTCTCTTATTCATCCGCGTTCATCCGTGTTCATCTGCCTTCATCTGCAGTCAAAAAAAGAGCGATCGCTTCTAAATTTCTACCCGCGAACCATCACCAACCAACTTACCCCATCATCTAACTGAAAAAGTCGATCGTCTCTTTCAACGCCTTCACAAACACATCAATCTCCTCATAGGTATTGTAAAAATACAAACTCACCCGTGCAGTAGATGAAATGTTCAAATAGCGGTGCAAAGCTTGCGTGCAGTGATGCCCCGAACGAATCGCGACCCCATCTTGATCCAACATGGTAGACAAGTCTTGAGGGTGAATTTCTCCGGCAGTAAATGCCGCCAAAGCTGCCCTACCTTCGCCGTTGCTGTCCGGTTGCGGCCCGTAAATTTTAATCTGTGGAATTTGTCGCAATTGTTGGAACAGATAAGCCGTCAATTCGGCTTCGCAAGCATGAATCTTATCCATGCCAATGTTATTAAGATAATCGATTGCGGCACCAAGGGCGATCGCCTCCCCGATTGCCGGAGTCCCCGCCTCAAACTTGTGCGGCAAATCTGCATAGGTAGAATATTCGAGAAACAC
>NZ_JBARVX010000107.1:0-4034 GCF_049646505.1 Microcoleus sp. | reverse complement strand
CCTCCGATAAATTATCCCAAAAAGTAACATCTATGACGCGCAAAATTATTCGTACTGACAAAGCACCGGCACCCGTCGGCCCTTACAATCAAGCGATCGCCGCTTCGGGCACTATGCTGTTTGTAGCTGGTCAAATTGCGATCGACACTAGACTAAACGATATCGTCTACACCGACGACGTGGCAAAACAAACCCAACAAGTTATGGCAAATCTCGAAGCCATTCTCACAGAAGCCGGCGCTACTTGGTTGGATGTCGTAAAAACTACGGTTTTCCTCAAAGATATGAATGATTTTGCCGCTGTGAATGCGGTTTATGCGAAATATTTTGATGCGGAAACTGCACCGGCGCGCGCTTGTGTGGAGGTGGCGCGTTTGCCGAAGGATGTGTTAGTTGAGATTGACTGTATTGCGGTTATTTGATTTCAGGGACTCGGCGGTTGAAACCGCGTCTATACAAACAATGTCCGCCTCCGCGGACTAAGAGTAAAATTGATCGCCCGACAAGCATATTTTAGGCCAACGGGCGCGTTAATGCTCTTGTAGTTCGGGAACCTGAATCTTCGGCAGTTCCTTCCACTCAGACTCTATCGGTGAGTAACGACAATAGCATACCGCTAAACAGTCATACTCAGCATTCGGCATCTTGGGACTGTACTCCTCTACGCGCGATACTTCCCAGTCTCCCCAGCGAACGTGAGTGGTGACACCAGGGGATTTAGGCTCTCTACTCTCGGTAAATTGGGCAAAGTGTCGCAGGCGATCGCCCGTTTGAGGCAGAGGTTTGTTTGAGTAATCATAATGTTCTGCGAGGATACTGGTTAGAGCACCTGTATGAGAAAGCGATCGATCCTCCCATCCAGGGGAAGATAGCGATTCAGTCTTGAAAACGATCAACCGTTTCGGCATTGATTTATTCCTCTCTCTAAGCATACTTTATATTTTCTTCAGTCCGCGCAGGCGGACATCGTTTGTGTAGCAGCGGTTTCAACCGCCGAATGATAAAAGTTTATATTTTATTGAGTCCGCTTAGGATCGAAAACTTAATAACTTAAACATCTCCTACAGTCCTCTCTCTTGTAAGTTGCAAGAAAGAAGGAGGCAGAGCCTCCGGATCTGCATTACCAGGCAGAGCCTGGTAACGAGCAAATCCTCCCATCCAGGGGAAGATAGCGATTCAGTCTTGAAAACGATCGACCGTTTCGGCATGGATTTATTCCTCTCTCTAAGCATATTTTATATTTTCTTCAGTCCGCTAGGAGTGGACTTCGTTTGTGTAGCTGCGGTTTCAACCGCCGAATGATAAAAGTTTATATTTTTATGTATAGCAACCGCCGAGGGTAAAGTGCGCGACTGTCTTAATTCCCACAGCCGTTAGCGCAGCCCTCGAAGAGGATCGCACTTTTCGATCTTTTGCTGTCGCGCACCTACTCTCAAATCAATCTGAAACAATCAGATTTAATCTCAATTACCAGTTAGGAATTAGCAATTAGCAATTACCAATTACCAATTACCAATTACCAATTACCAACTGTCAACTGTCAACTGTCTACCGTCAACTGTCAACCCTAAACTACTTATTCAACGCTTCGCGGGCGGCTGCCGCTTCGTCGGGATGAATGTTCAAACGGGTTAAGTTAATCCGACCTTTATTGTCAATTTCTCGCACTTTGACAATCACTTCATCGTTCACTGCTAACTCGTCTTCCACTTTCCCGACGCGGTAATCCGCTAACTGGGAAATGTGAATCATTCCTTCTTTGCCAGGGAGAATTTCTACAAAAGCGCCGATCGGAATAATTCGAGTTACGCGGCCGACATACACGTCTCCAGCATTCAACTTGCGCGTCATGCCTTGGACAATATTGTAAGCCCGCTGAGCTTTCTCGCTGTCGTTACCGGCAATTGTCACGGTTCCGTCGTCTTCGATGTCAATCTTGACACCGGTTTCTTCGGTGATGGCTTTGATTGTTTTGCCACCTGGCCCAATTACCAAACCGATAAATTCTGGATCGATTTTCAGGGTTAGCAAGCGCGGTGCAAACGGCGACATTTCCTTGCGGGGAGCGTCGATGGTTGCTAGCATTCTTTCTAAAATGTGCAGTCTGGCGGGTTTGGCTTGGCGGATGGCGGTGGCTATGACATCTAAGGGCAAACCTTTGATTTTCATGTCCATTTGCAAAGCAGTAATTCCGGTGTCGGTACCGGCTACTTTGAAGTCCATGTCGCCTAAGAAGTCTTCAATTGCTTGAATGTCTGTCAAAATTCGGACTTCATCGCCTTCTTTGATTAATCCCATTGCCGCGCCGCTGACGGGTTGGGAAAGGGGAACGCCTGCATCCATTAATGCTAGTGTCGATCCGCACACTGAACCCATTGATGTTGAACCGTCGGAAGAAAGGATTTCGGAGACTACGCGAATTACGTAGGGGAAATCTTCTTTTGATGGCAAAACTGGGACTAGGGCGCGTTCTGCGAGGGCTCCGTGACCGATTTCTCGGCGTCCGGGCGATCGCATCGGTTTAGTTTCTCCCACGGAAAAAGGCGGGAAATTGTAGTGATGCAAGTAGCGTTTGTCTTGCTGCGGGTGCAAGTCGTCTCCTAAGTCTTGGGCGTCGCCGGGGGTTCCCAGGGTAGCTGTGGACAAGACTTGGGTTAACCCGCGATTGAACAGCGCACAGCCGTGTACTCGCGACGGCAGCACCCCTACGCGACAAGAAACGGAACGCACCTCGTCTAGCTTGCGGCCGTCTACACGGACGCCATCTTCGATGATTTGCTTCCGCATCATTTTTTTGGTAACGTCTTTGAAAACGTTGCCAATTGTCTTGCTGTTGGCGCCTGCGGCTACTTTGATCGGATCGTCTTCGGCGAGTTCGGCGATCGCAGCTTCGACTTCATTGGCTTTCACTTCGTCTAAAGCCGCATTCCGTACTGTTTTGTCTTTTTCAAATCTTGACAAAATGATGCGGATTGGTTCTTGGGCGCGATCGCGAATAAAGTTTTCCAAGGCCATATCTGGCGATGGTCTTTCCTCTACTACCAAATCGATGCCCAATTCTGCCATAATTTCGCGCTGGGCTTGAATCAAGTCGCAGGCTGCTTCGTAGCCGAAGTCGATCGCCTCGATGATATCTTGTTCCGGCAATTGGTTGGCGCTGGCTTCCACCATGATTACTCCGTCTGGAGAACCGGCTACCACGAGATCCAACTCGCCTTCTTTGATTTCGCTGTAGGTTGGGTTGATGATGAAATCGTCCCCTACCAAACCGACTCGCACCGCAGCCATCGGCCCGTAAAACGGCATTTTCGCCAGCAGGATCGCTACTGAAGCGCCCGTTACCGCCAAAACATCCGGCGGCACTTGTTCGTCCATCGAAACCGTTGTGGCTACGACTTGGATGTCATCTCGCAGCCAGCTTGGGAATAGCGGGCGCAGCGGTCGATCGATCAAACGCCCAGTCAAAGTCACTTTTTCTGGGGGACGCCCTTCCCGGCGCAAAAATCCACCGGGAATTTTACCGCCTGCGTACAGTCTCTCTTCGTAATCCACCAACAAAGGCAGGAAATCAATTCCTTCTCTCCCCTGCGATCGAGTCGCCGTCACTAAAACTGCCGTGTCACCCGACTGAATCAAAACTGCACCGCCTGCTTGAGGCGCTAGTAAACCAATCTTCAGTCTAATATCCCTTCCATCGAAGGATATTGACTTGTCTATCTCTACCATGTAGGACTGCTTCCTTATCTACCACATTCTTTCTCTGTCGGGATCGTAACACTACCACAGGATGTTTGAGAGTCCAATGCCAAAAGATAGAGATTATTTGGTGCGGTCGATCGAATTGCGGCGCTGGAGGTGTAAGCATTTATACTCTCAATCGGGGAGATTCTGGGGTAGGTTCGCCCGATCGATCGCCCCCCAAACGCCGGCTCTAGATGGTACGATGAGTTTTCGATTGGGACTTGGGAGCGATCGGGTCAACCATCCGGGATTGGGCATGGGGCATGGGGCATGGGGCATGGGGCATGGGGCAT
>NZ_JBARVX010000106.1:0-1752 GCF_049646505.1 Microcoleus sp. | reverse complement strand
CCCCCCCAAAGCATCGGCTGTGCTTTATAAACATCTTTCCTAACAATAAAGTTGACAAAAGTAACTACTTGTGTAGGAGTTATTGGGGAGCTCGCTTCCGATCGAATACGAATTATCCTGCAAAAAGTGTTCATTGATGTCTCCCTCCTTCAATGAGTTTGCTCGAGGGCGATCGGGGTTTTTCCTGCCTTGCACATTTTGGACGAACCGAATAAAATGTTTTTCTTGCATTGGCTCGCGGCGGTTTGCCAAAACGATCGCTTATGTCATCAACACAATTTGTCATCACAACTATTTTACTCATGAAAAATATCAATTCAAGTTATTTTCAGTTGATTGAATAGCAGCCAACTCATCGCAATATCATCCAATCTTCTCAATCCACGCCACAAAGTTTTAACTCCCGGAAAACCATCATGTTTTCGTCCCAAAAACCCTCCCAATTTAGCAATCCAACCCACTGCTTCCCCTAAAGTTGGTGGGTGAGTATGAGGATAATTTTGGTGATGAATTGTCGCATAAAGAGCCTGCCATTCAGCCGGTTCTAATATAATATCACAACTAGAATCTGGAGCGAGCCTCGCTTCAGGAGTAATATAAAGTAAACGCACCGCGCTACGAGAGAATAAGTAGCTCAAGCCATTTCTAACCTTTCTGCTGTTGCTAATTGTAGCTTCTCAATTCCACAACCACTTTTTAACACATAATGATAACGTTCCATCAGCCACCGATAACTATACCATCTAACATCAGCAGTCACATCTTCAATACAAGTAATAGGTAAAGTTGTCACCAGCCACCACTCAATTGCTGACAACTCAGATGGTGGTTGTAATTCTCTGACTCAAACAAATTGCAGTTATACCGGATTTAATTGTGTTTTTTTAGCACGATTTGGCGGGGGTTGAACAGTTAAGGTTTTATACCGAATAGTTAAAGTCGCCCGTCGAAATGGTCGAGTCGGGTTGCGTTTCAATTCCACAGTCATTGTGACTTGCGGTTCGACCAACTCCATCTCTTCTTTGAGATGATTAGACGAGGACTCTAAACATCTGTTTTGAGTAGCTGGAATCAAAAAATTTGCTGGCTCACGGTTCGCACAGGCAAACAAATCATAAAAGTCGGCTTCTCTACCGGCAATTGTGACTACTTGTTGCGATCGGGGATGAGAGATGACGTATTTTTTAAAGAATCAAACCATTTTTGACTTTCTTTTTCTTCTGTTAATTTTTGAGAACGTTGAGCAGCTTTACTATCCAGATTTTGGCTTTCTCGCCCGCACAGATTGGTCGATAATTCCTAATGGTAGCCCCTGTGCTGTTGCTGCCAAAGTTGAATGTACTTTCAATCGCCGAAGATATTTACTATCAAGATATCCGACTTTTTTAACTGCTTTATGAGTAGTGTAATTTAATTCGGTTGTATCTGGTATTGCCCAGATAATTTGATGATTTTTGATTCTTGAAACTGTCCCATCTACCTGTCCTCTCCGTTTCTGAGCTGGTTTAATGTATGGTGAATCCTAGAAATCGTAAGTAGCCTTGGTTTCTGCCCCTGTACCGCTAGTTTGAGGTACAGTGGATTCTGGTCGAGCGCTCAAATTAGAGACAATTTTCATGAATCTATTTGTTCTTCTTACATCTCCCAATTGAGTTTTTTCTAATTCTTGCCTTACCCACCGATCGTTTTAACCTGATTCCTGGGCGATCGCCCGCTCGTTCAACAGCACAGATGTTAATTTCTGTCAACTTT
>NZ_JBARVX010000105.1:0-19874 GCF_049646505.1 Microcoleus sp. | reverse complement strand
CAGTCCTTGCAGGAGTCGTAAAGTTTTTTACCCCACCCCAACCCTCCCCTTATTAAGGGGAGGGAGTAAGAAATTCACAAATGATTTAGGATTGCTATACATATCAAGAGGGTGTAGGAAACCGGATAATTAAAATCAGGACTTTCAAGATAATTCGGCGGTTGAAACCGCGTCTACAAAAACGATGTCGGCCTGCGCCGACTAATTTATAAAGAATATCCAAAACCCGAATTTATACCATTTTTGTAAAGATGTGCTATGGATGATATCGTTTCCGCTTGCATCGGAATGATTTAACCGGCGCTAGAACACAGAGTACACAGAGTCCGAGAATATATATCTGAATCATTCTGATGCTACCGGATTTGATATGAAGTCTTAGCCCCCCCTTAATAAGGGGGGGTTGGGGGGGTAATATTTAGCGCTACTTTATAAAATTGGTATTAGTATAACATGACATCATTTCATGGTTTCCGCGAGGGAGCGGTTTCCCAGCGATCTAGTATATCTTTGATTAAAACTTCTTGCACCAAAGTTTGAGCAATAATCAAAATTGGCAGCGCTAGCAATAATCCTAAAAAACCCAATAAAGAACCAAATGCTCCCAACAAAGCTAAGGTGTATGCCGGGAGCAGGGACACTTGCTTTTCCATGATTATAGGTGTAACAAAATTGCCTTCTATTTGTTGAATTGCAAAATAAAGTAACAATACAGCACCTGCTTTTCCTGGAGAATCTAACAAAGCTAGGAGCATTGGTGGAACTGCGCTCAAAATCGCGCCAACATAAGGAATTAAAGCTAATAAAAATGCCAAGAATCCGTTAATAAAAGGCAGTTGCACTTGCAAGAGAAACAGACCCACAGTGGTCGTAATGCCAATAAAAGTCATGCTTAATGCAATTCCCGCCAACCAGCCCATTAAACTTTTTTCACACTCAGTCAGGATTTCATCGACTCGCTGGCGGTAAAAAGCGGGAAACAGGCTGATTATTACTCGGCGGTACGGCACGGGATTTACCACAAGCATAATTGTCAAAACGTTAACTAACAAGAAATTAATTACTAAACTGAAAGAGTTGGATAAAAATAGATAAATATTGGCAATTACCCACTCAGAAAAAGTTTGGATTTGTCTGCTTAAATCATCAAAATTGGGAGTATTATTTAATGCCCGTTCCGGCACTTTTCCTTGCAACCAGTTGCTCCACAGTCGCAGTTGTTCTATCCCTAGCGGGATAAGTTGAGTTAGCTCATCAAACTGAGAGTTGAGGCGCGTGAATATCAGGAAAATAAAAACAGATGAGAGCACCAGTACAATGCCAACTGTTAAAGCGATCGCCACTTCGCGCCTAGCACCAGACTGCTGCAATCTTCGCGCTAAACGGTTGAGAGCGATCGCTAAAATTACTGCAGTAAAAAACAGTAAAACTATCGCTCTAATTTTCCACAAAATATAGAACGAGACTACCAAAGCCAAAAAACCGACCCACTCTCCTAAACCCATAACATACACCCCTTTATTCACCAACACTTAACTGGAGCAGCGATATTTTTTTTGCTAAACTTTCTACAGCGAGAGTGAGCGATCGCATCAATTCCGAATCTTCACTGTATTCTGCAGAAGCCAAATTTATCACCCGCTGACTTTGGCTAATTTCTACTTCCCGACTCCAATCTTGTGCGGTACTATCTTTATAAACTCCCAGCGCTATTCCCTGTTGTTCGTTCAAAAGCGAAAAGCAAGGAATATCTGACGAACCGTCACCCACATAAATGACTTGCGTTAGCGGGACGTGCAATTCTTTCGCCGAAGCATCCCGATAAACAAAAGACTTTCCATCATCATCATCTTTGGGAGCGCTGTCAATGCCTTTAGCAAGTTGGAACAAATAGCGGGTTTTTTCTGTGTGAGTCACAAGTTTTTTGAGAAAATCAATCCCGCCATCTTTACCGTAAGAAAACTCGCAACCCCACATTGCTTTAAAATTAGGAGCGATGCAGTTATTGCGGGCAATTTCGACCATACCGCAGCTAATTAGATAAAATTCAACTTCTACTTTGGGGTTGATTGCACAAGCGCTTTGACGCAGGCGATCGAACATTTCCGTAACGCCATCAAAGGGCGCTAATTTTTTCCCAAAATTTGCTAGATATTCCTGGGTTATTTTGTTTTCTCGTCGCTTAGATTCCTCGATAATTGCGTAAAATCTGGCGAGAATCTTGTCCCAACCGCGATCGACTAAAGGTTGAATGCGATCGCGCCGAAACTGAAGCGAATCAATATCGAGGCTTTCTAACAGAGTATCGACGGTATCCGGGACAAGGGTATCGTCGAAGTCAAACACGACAGCGATATAGCTAGATAAAGGTTTGGTTGCAAGAGTCATAACAATTTGAAGGTGAAAGTTAACAAACAACAGCAACTTGATAGCTGCGATTTTCTCAATCTTGGAAAATAGTTTCCAAACAGGTAAAGTGGAGTCGGGCGGGTTTATTTAACCGATATGCAAGCTTTTTGACTGTTGGTGAACCCGCCGCTACATATCCGGGACGAATGCTGCAATATCTGAGAAAAGCCATCTTTAACTCCCCGTTCCGCCCGTTCCAATTAGCCCGGTGAGTTGTAAAAGATAGATAACCGCAAAGCCGGCAAAAAATATCCCTGCAGTTACCGTTCCACCCCAGATCAACTTCGAGGGCCGCAATTCATCGGGCAGCATTCGATGATTGACATAAAGGGTTAATCCAGTCACAATTGGAATGTGAGCTGCTTCAATGCCTCCAGCAATTTGTAACAAGGCAACGGGTTCGCCAAAAATCAGATAAATTGCAATTGGCAACACAGCTAACAGCCCTGCAATATAAAATCGCTGCAAAAATTTTTCATTCGTCCAACGATTCCGCACGCCAAATCCTTGCAGTAAAATTTGGGTACCGTCGGCAAACATCCGTCCAAAGCCGTCTTGGACAGAAAGCGTGGTGCTGCAAAAAGTAATAAAAACAATTGCCACCATAAACCAAAAGCCAAAAGGTCCCCAAAGGTCGCCTAGCAAACTACCCAAAATTTCTGCTACTTGCTGTTCTTTTGGCACTAATCCTTGGGGGCGCAACAACTCGCCACCGAGAATCAAAAAAGCAAGTGCGGCTAACAGCGCGCCCACCACTGCTAAGGTGTTGGAAAAACTCATTAAAGTCACCCAGCCCTGCAATTTTTTTGTTTCTTCGGGATCGATTTGACTAAAATCGAGGGGTTGTTCTTGTTTGAGAGAAGCAGCACCGTATCCTCTGGCTTCCACCCAATAGGAATACCACATCAATCCCGCAGCCCCTGCTAGCATAAAACCCAACCAAGGTAGAATTTCTTGATATTGCACGTCTGGAGGAATTTGAGGCACTAACCCCTCTGCCAGTTTTCGCAGGTTGGGAAAGACAAAAATTGCCGCGGCTACTACTGCCAAGGTGCGGCCGATACCGATAAATGAGGAAATTTTTTCGACAACTTCATACTGCCCCATAAATACAATTGCTGCTGTCACAGCGATAATAATCACCGTCCAAAGTTGAACGCTTCCTCCTGTTACTAGAATTAATGCTGTAGCGGCTGCACCTGCAAGTCCGGCAACCGTGGAAATTGCTACTACTAACTGCGGCAACAAAATCAGCCAAATCGTCCAATTTTTCGGGCCGGGAATTTGCTTGAAACCTTCTAAAATCGTCGCGCCCGTACAAACCGAAAACCGCCCGACTTCGTTGTTGATAAACCACTTGAGGATTACAGCCGCTAGCAGCGCCCACAACAGCGAGTAGCCGTAAAGTGCTGCAATTCGAGGTGTAAATAGTAACTCGCCAGAACCAGCAGCCGAAAGCATCCATAAAAAACTCGGCCCCAACCATTTAAATCGCTCCCAACCTTCTGGCGGCTGCGGAATTTGTCGATCGCTACCTTGACGCTGTTGGTTAGTTATTTGTGCAGAAGAAGTGTACTCGCTGTCTCTATTCATTGTTAGTGGTGCATTAGTAATTGGTCAAAACCGATCGGTTTACCCACGATTTATAATGAGGTTGAAATGGTGGATATTTATCTTCAGGTGCTTCACAGTTTGTTAGAACGACGCTTGCTGGTTGCTTTTACCCAAAGTCCGATTAAACTGAGATATTGCACCAATGCGATCGGGGGATTTTTCCTGGAGTCGGGCGCGTTTATTTAATTTATCTGCAAGCTTTAAGACTGTTGGTGAAAGGGCCCCTACAGGTTATTGATTATCGTGCAGCATTTGGGATTCAACCAAAGACAAGTACAAGTGCGATCGCCACTCTCAACTTGAGATTAAACTCAATGCCATATCTACTTGCATCATTGTGTCAGCGCCAAACCCACAGCTACTCTTTGCCAATTGTAACAGCATACCTACGTATGGGAAAGATTGTGCACAATTCAAGCAAATTGCCACAAATCTTACTTAAGATATATTGCCCGTACATTCAAGTTTTACATTATCCTACCTAAGATAGATTGTGCAGGTAACTCGACCAAGTAAACAGCACGGCGCGACTGCTGATTGGTCTACCTACATGGACGGATGCCAAAAATACCTAAATTTTATATATTAATAAATATAAAAATCATTTCTCTCAAAAAACTATTTTCAAGGACAATTTTTCATTTCTTGCTTGTCTTCTTACCAAAAATAGGTGAGCGATATGCTTCCGGCAGGCTGTGCGATCGCACTAAATTTATGAAAAGGCGGCTGGAATACCCAACTAATTCCCAAGTGTAGAAAAATATGACACGGCGCAACTCACCCACCGATAGCATTAAAGAACCCGTCCGGCGCGCCAGTGCTCAACCCTGGTTCGAGCGACTGGCAAGACTGGGATATGCCGCCAAAGGCTTAGTTTACTTTATAGTCGGTTTTCTCGCAGCACAAGCAGCTTTTGGATCTGGTGGCAAAACAACCGATACTAGCGGTGCATTAACCACAATTGTCTCCCAACCCTTCGGAAAATTCCTGCTGTTTCTGGTCACAATTGGTATTGTTGGGTACGTTTTGTTGCGGATTGTTCAAACCATTCTCGATCCGGAACACGCTGGCGAAAAAATGGATGCCAAGCGAATTGCGACGCGCATTGGGTACGCTTTTAGTGGATTAGCTTATGCAGGTTTGGCGGTGACTGCTGTCAAATTAATGACCGGTTCCGGCGGTAGCAGCGGCAATTCCACTCAAGATTGGACAGCTTGGTTTTTATCTCAACCTTTTGGGCAATGGCTGGTAGGGTTCGGAGGAGCAGTCACAATCGGTATCGGTTTTTCTTACATTTATAAGGCATTTAAAGGAAAATTTCGCCACAATTTCAAACTTCATGAAATGAGCAACAACGAGCAAACTTGGGCGGTGCGGCTGGGTAGGCTGGGGATTGCGGCTCGCGGTATTGTCTTCAGTATCATCGGTGTTTTCTTAATTCAAGCTGCCAAGCAATCGGATGCCAGTGAAGCTAAAGGATTTGGCGAGGCGCTGGCATCCCTGCAACAACAGCCATTTGGCCCGTGGATTCTGGGTTTAGTGGCTTTGGGTTTGATTTCCTATGGCATCTACTCAGTAATTGAAGCTCGTTACCGGCAAATTATGCACTGATAAAGTGGTAAAGATTTTAGGTACTGCATGAGCTTTTTTAACTGCTTTTTTTTGAAATGGTAATTGCAGCAGCGTTACGATCGCCTCCTAATACTTTAGCTTTATCCGCACTCATTGTTATTGGTTTAGTGCTGACACACCTATTTGCCGGTCAGTTACGGTTTACTTATATCCGTCGCAGTCGCTGGCTTTCAGCAGCGAGCGGGGTTTCGGTGGCTTACGTTTTTGTGCATATTCTGCCGGAATTAAATCAGCACCAAACGGTATTAGATCGACTAAACATAGGGGTAATTTCCTATTTAGAACACCACGTTTATCTAATAGCTTTGTTAGGTTTGATTGTCTTTTATGGACTGGAAAAAATTGCAAAAATATCCCGTCAAGGCCGCAAAGGTGAGGTCGCGAGTCCTGGAGTTTTTTGGCTGCACATTGCCTCTTTTTCTATTTACAACGCTCTGATTGGCTATCTGCTGCAGCATCGGGAAGAACCGGGCATTACCAATTTGCTGTTGTTTTCTTGTGCAATGGCGCTGCACTTTGTAGTGAACGACTTTGGTTTGCGGGAACATCATAAATATAGTTACGACCGCATCGGACGCTGGATACTGGCAGCAGCTATTATTGTGGGGTGGGTGTTAGGTAGCGCTACTGAGATTGGAAAACCTGCGATCGCAGTTTTATTTGCTTTTTTAGCCGGAGGAATTGTTCTCAACGTCCTCAAAGAAGAACTGCCAGAAGAACGAGAGAGCGGCTTTTGGGCATTTGCACTTGGTGCGGGAATTTACACCGCTATTTTGTTGGCTTTATAGAGGAATGAACGACGATGATTAGTACAAACTGGCGCGGCTATCGAGTTGCAGCTTGGGTGGGTTAGGCTTATTTTTACCAGCATCTGCGGTGTTTGTCGTGATGGAAGATCGCTGCCAGCGCTGTTTGATTTCCTGTTTGTGTTTGCTGCCTTGCTCAATGCTGGAGGCTGGGTTTTGGGACTGTTTTACCAGCAGGGGCCTTATGATGAAATTGTTCACGCCTTCACGATGTTTGCTGTGACTTTAGCATTGAGTTTTTTAGCCTACAGTTCAATGCTGACTATTTTTCGCGATCGCAAACTGCTATACTTGCTAACAATAACCAGTTTTGGGATTGCGATCGGTGCTTTGTGGGAAATTACTGAATGGACGGCCGGCATCGTTCTTTCTACCGAAGTGATTGGGAGTCTGCACGATACGATTGTTGATTTGATTATGGATAGTTTGGGTTCTGCAATAGCTGCCGCAACTAGCTTGTGGGCGCTGCAAGAATGGACGCGCCCCGGTGCGGCAGTTGAGAATCAAGCCTCGATCGCCAACAGCCCGAACGATCGCGCTTAACTCAAAGCAACACGGTCGGTTTTCCCGCGATCGTCCTTCATCGGATAGATATTTTCTTATTGCCTCCGACAGATGGCAACCTGTGGCTAGTTGAGGTTAAATAGATAGAGAAACAAAATTTTGAAAGATTGCAGAACACAGACAATCGACCTTTTGCGAAAGTCAATTTTCAATAATTTAAATTTTCTTCACATTACTGCAAGAGGCTGGTTGTTTCGATTTAGGAGGATTTTATGAAAATAAAATCATTTTCAACGGCAATTGGACTCGCTCTGTTGAGTTCAGTTACTTATTTACCGGGAATTGCCCGAGCTAATCCCAAACCCTCTATCCAAGTAGCTCAACAAAGAATCTTTGGTTCGGAGATCGACAGTTTTACCGCGTATCCAGTGCAGCGACTAGATCCGGGAACAGAAATCTTTTTCGTGCTGCGAGGAACTCCCTATTCTAGAGCTACTTTGACCATCCCAAATGCAGTGCAAAACCTGCCGATGCGGGAGGTTCGACCGGGAGTTTACGAGGCAAGCTACACGATCCGCCAGGGCGATCGAATTTCGGAAAATACAGCAGTGCGCGCAAATTTGCAACAAGGCAACCGCATCAGCAGCGCTCGCTTGCAACAACCTCTAGTTGCTGGTAATAGCGATCGCCCCTTTCAATCATTGTCTGTTGACCGCTTCAGCGCTCAATCCGTACAGCAGTTAGATCCGGGAACCACCCTCAATTTCAAATTGCTCGGCACTCCCAACGCTACAGCTACTTTCTCTATTGAAGGAGTTGCTTATAACATTCCCATGCGGGAAGAATCCAACGGCCTTTACACGGGGGAATACACGATCCGCAGCCAAGATTATTTCCCCCCTGCAGGCGCCACGGTTACTGCTAGCTTGCAGTCGGGAAATCAAGTTATTCGTTCCCGTTTAGATCGAGAGCTAGTTGCTGGCGATAATGGCAGTTCCAACACTGCCGAAATTCCGCTAGAAATTCTCACTCCAAGTGAAAATGCTCGCGTCAGCGGGACTGTGGAAGTAGAAGGACGCAGCGCCCCAAATGCCACAGTTAATGTCAAGGTTCAGGCTACCTCTTCGGTGGCAGGTTTGTTTGGGTTTGAACGAAATATCCTCGAACGCACAGTTAAAGCAGACGAAGAAGGCAAATTCAGCTTTGCTTTTAAGCCGAGCATTTCTCTACCCGGAACCCGATACGATGTGAATCTCAGTGCTAGCAGAGGCGATCGCACCAGCGAAGAAACTTTGGTACTGTTTCAAAATTGAGCGGTGACTCGCGACTATTTGCTAGCCCCAAACCTGGCAAACCCTCACTAAATTTGCAAGATTCCATCAGGAGATATCTATGTATCAACTAAATCGCTGGAAAAAAACGCCAGGGATATTACAAATCATTTCTGGAAGTTTATTAATCGCGCTGCCAACCGCTCCTCTTGTGGCATCAGCAGCTCCCGTTCCTAGACTCAACTCCTGTCCTGGCATTTACTATGAAGAACCTTTTAACACTAATGTTCGGGTTCCTCAAGGATGCCGGTCTAATGCTGCAAATCAAAGATTGAACCAGCAAGAGTTGGGTCAAAATATCGTTCCTCCCGCGAGGCCAACGAATGTTACGCAACCACCTTTGCCAGAAACAAGACAGACACCGATTGCCACTATAATGCCAATGGCGGGTGAGGTGAGCGTGAAATTAACAAACAGCACAAATGCCCCGATTTCCTATCAAGCGATCGGGCATACTGAATCCCGAATGCTAGCGCGCGGAGCAGAAATTGTCCTGCAAAATCTACCAACGCCTGTGACTGTCACAGTGGTGCGCGCAGATGGAGGGCTGCTGAAAGTTAAACCCATGTCTAGTTCTGAAAAAGGGATGCTAGAAGTTTCAATAGATGAAACGAGTAACTTTGATGGCAATCAAGGGGTTTTAAGAATTCAATCTGACGGTCAAGTGTTTTTGAATTAGGCAATAAAAAGACCCGATTTTGAAGAAAAAAAACTCTCTAGTTTCACCAACCAAACAAACAGAAAAAATCAAGGAGATTTTCCAATGGTTAACAATCGTTTAAACAATTTAACTCAAAAGGTGCGCCATTCTCGGGGAGGAGCGATCGCCCTCGCACTAGCAGCAGTTACCCTGCTTCCGGCTTGTTCTACCCCGCAGCGCGAAGCTACCGCACCTGCAACGCCCGGAACGGTTGCGACGACAACTGAGAATGTAGTGGATAAAACAGCACAATTGCTCGGTAAAACTGTCACAGTTAGAAGCAAACCAATCAATAAATTGGGCCCTTCAACCTTTACAGTTAGCGATCAGAAGTTTTTTGGCAGCCAAACGATTTTGGTGGTCAATGCCACAGGCAAGCCTTTTGTGCTGCCGGCTGAAGCAGGCCAAGATGTTCAAGTAACCGGAACAGTTCGCAATTTTGTGTTTGCGGATATTGAGCGCGAGTACAAATTAGGCTTAGAGCCAAACGCTTACGCCGAGTACGAAACTAAACCCGCGATCATTGCACAATCGATGGCGCTATCCCCCACACCGGGGGAACTCACCTCAAATCCCCAAAAATACTACGGCAAAACCCTGGCGGTAAGCGGTGAAGTCGAAAACATCAGAAGTTCAAACTCGTTCACCTTGGATGAAGAAAAATTAATTGGGGGAGAAGATTTGTTAGTGATCCACACCGTTCCGCAACCAAGCATGAAACAAGGTGAGAAGGTTGCCGTAACCGGCGTACTGCGTCAGTTTGTCGTCGCCGAACTCGAGCGGGACTACGATTTGCAATGGGATTTGACCTTGAAGCAGAAGCTAGAAGCCGAGTATACCAACAAACCCGTGTTAGTTGCTACAGGGGTGTATCCCTCAGCCATTCCTGAGTAAGCAATATACCTCTCCAACAATTCTTGTGGAACAGGCTCAGTGCCTGTTCTTTACAAGCTTTTGGAGGAGAAGTATAATAGCTAATATCAATTCTAAAAAAGTTGGCAACAGTTTTTGTAGGGGCGGGTTCACCCAGATCCGTTATCGAAACCAAAATATTAAAAAACCCGCCCTTAAGACTATTGCAAAAATTGGGAGAATTAGTATAACCGCAAGGCGACCGCTTGCGCCGGAAAGACAAGCAGAACCTCTTTTTCGCCTCGTTTATTTTGAAAATCCATTCAGCAATAAGGTGTATAAAATGAATGAACCAGAATCCTTGTCGGAACCCTTAGCCAAAACCCAATTCGTCGAAACTTTTCGCTTGTTCAGTCGATTTAGCTTCTGGATACAGTTATTTTTTGGTGCTGTTTCCGGCATTGTTTTATTATTTGCGATGTTAGGCCGCAACATGAGCGAACAAGCCAATAATAATGCAGGTATTGGTTTCGGGGTAATTTTAGCGCTAGTTGGTCTTTTATTGCTGTCCTTTAGAATTTTTTGGGATTTTCGCTATCGGCTTTTAGGCAGACTTTTGCACGCCGAAAATTCCCAGGTATATCCCAGCCAACAGCATATTACTCGCACCTTAAGGATTGGATTAATTTCAAGTTTGGTGGGGGTATTAATTGCCTTTGTTGCTTCTGAAGAAACAGTTGGTGTAGTCCTAGCTAAAACTCTCAGTCAACCGCAAGCCCTCGCAGCTTATACGCCAGAAAACGTGATTCGTTCCCTAGATATTTTTGTGATGCTGGCAAACGTCAATTTGATTGGCGCTCACTTTTTTGGAGCTGTTACTTCTCTGAGTTTACTCAATTGGGTAGAGGAGTAGTTTGCAGCACGCGGGCGATCGCCAAAAGCAAGCACAGTTCCTCTGTCGCCAGGACTGACAAGGGCTGGTATATGTGAACTAATATTTGTAGCTGTGCTGTCTTGCTTGGCGAAAAAGAGCGAAGACAGCGCGACTGCAAGCCAAACAAGTTGCCTGTTTGGACGAACATCTAATCTGAAATTAGCAGCGATCGCTCCAGCTCAAAATAATCAGCTTAGAAATGTATTTAAATGTGTTTAAATGTATTTTATTGATTAAATTATAGGAAATTTACTGCAATGCAAGACCTTTGGTATAAAGACGCAATTGTCTACTCCCTTGATGTTGAAACCTTCATGGACTCGAACGGCGACGGTGTAGGCGACTTTCAGGGACTTACCAACAAGCTAGATTATTTATCAGGACTGGGAATTACTTGTTTGTGGTTGTTGCCGTTTTATCCTTCCCCTAACCGCGACAACGGTTACGATGTGATGGATTACTGCAACATTGACCCGCGACTGGGAACTCTGGGAGATTTTGTCCAGTTCATGCACGAAGCAGCGGAACGAGGAATTCGCGTACTGATCGATTTAGTAGTAAATCATACGTCCGACCAACATCCCTGGTTTGTTGCAGCGCGAAGCGATGAAAATTCCAAGTATCGCAATTACTATGTGTGGTCAAAAAATCCACCCAAAACCGATCCGAGTAAGCTAGTGTTTCCCGATGCCGAGGACAGTATTTGGGAGTACGACGAACAAGCAAACTCTTACTATTTGCATCACTTCTATAAAGAACAGCCAGATTTGAATATTACCAATTCGGCGGTACGAGAAGAAATCTGCAAAATTATGGGTTTCTGGCTAGAACTGGGAGTGTCTGGATTTCGGATTGATGCTGTTCCCTTTTTAATTAAAGAAACTGACACCGAAGGTACAAGCCCCGATGACCTGCGATGTTTCTTGGAAGAAATGAGAGAATTTGTGTCATCGCGTCAGGCTGATGCAGTTTTGCTGGCAGAAGCAAATGTCGCACCCGATCGCATTCCAGTCTACTTTGATAAGGGCGACAGAATGCACGTCCTGTTCAACTTTTTGTTGAACCAACATCTGTTTTTAGCCCTAGCGCGTCAAGAATCCACAGCCCTGCGCGATGGACTAAAAATCTTACCGAATATTCCTCCTATTTGTCAGTGGCTGAATTTTGTGCGCCACCACGATGAACTGACATTAGACCGCATTTCTTCATCGGAACGAGAGGAAATTTTTGCAGCATTCGCCCCCGATGAAACGATGCAAATTTTCGGGCGCGGGATTCGCCGCCGCTTACCGCCGATGATGGGAAATGACCGTTGCCGGATCGAACTAATCTACAGCTTGCTGTTCACTTTGCCCGGTACACCAATGCTGCGCTACGGCGAAGAAATTGGCATGGGAGATGACCTTTCGCTGGAGGGTCGAAACAGCGTCCGCACGGTGATGCAGTGGTCAGATGCGCCGAATGGCGGCTTCTCGACGGCTGCAACTGAGGCCCTTGCCAGACCTGCGATCGCCGACGGAGAATACGGTTACAAAAAGGTCAATGTCGCCGCCGCGCAGCGCGATCCCAACTCATTAATTAACTGGATGGATCGTGCAATCCGCATCCGCAAGCAATGTCCTGAGTTCGGTAGGGGAAAATGGCACGTTCTCGAAATCGACTCTCCCTCGGTTTTTGCCCACTCCTGCGACTGGGAAGGCAGGACGGTTATTGCTGTCCACAATCTAGCTGACAAACCTTGCACGGTTACGCTCAAATCTAACGAATATACCAATTTGTGCGATTTATTTGGCGATCGGCAGTATGAATCTCTCGATGCCGACTCGCCCTCTATTCCCTTACAAGCTTACGGCTATCGCTGGTTCCGAGTCAATTAAATCTTAGACAAATCCTGATTGTTCAATATTCGGATTAGTTCGCGGATTTCCCAGGCGGCTGCCACCAAATCAACCAACAAATAATACCATGCTAGCAGTTACCATTAATTTTGAGGCGATCGCCCAAATCACCGACGACCAATTTTATCAACTGTGTCGCGAAAACCCCGATGTCAAATTTGAACGCAACGCCAAAGGAGAAATAATCGTTATCTCACCCACGGGAGGAGAAACCGGAAGCAGCAATTCAGAAATTAATGCAGATTTTGTGATTTGGAACCGACAAACCCAACTGGGAGTTTTTTTCGATTCTTCAACTTGTTTCAAACTCCCCAGCGGTGCAAATCGTTCTCCCGATGTTTCTTGGATTAAAAAAGAAAGGTGAGATGCACTTACTGCCGAACAAAAACAAAAATTTCCTCCCATCGCCCCAGATTTTTTATTAGAGTTAATGTCGCCCACAGACAGTCTCAAAGATACTCAAGAAAAAATGCAAGAAACATAAATAACCAAGTAAAATTAGGTTGGTTAATCGATCGCAAAACCTGCCGAGTGGAAATCTACCGTCAAGGACAAGAACAAGAAGTTGTAGAATCTCCGGCAGAACTTTCAGGAGAAGATATTTTGCCCGGTTTCGTGCTAAACTTGCAAGCACTTTGGGCGTAACTAGAAATCCTGCATCTATCAGCGTTTATTGGCGTTCATCTTTTGCATTCATCTGCGGTAAAAAAAATCCAATGGAAACCAATACAGAAACAAATTCCCTAACAGCCGAACAGCACAAACAGAAAATGCAGCGCCGGCAAGAAGTTCAGGCGCAGCGAATTGCCAGCGCCGCCGAAGACAAAGGTTTGATAATTGTCAACACGGGTAACGGTAAAGGCAAAACTACGGCTGCTTTGGGCATGGTTTTGCGATCGCTCGGTCACGGATACCGCGTCGCCATAGTACAATTTATCAAAGGAGCTTGGGAACCCGCAGAAAAAGCCGTTTTTGAAATGTGGGAAAAACAGCTAGAATTTCATGCAATGGGTGAAGGTTTTACCTGGGACACGCAAGACCGCGATCGAGATATCGCAACAGCTCAAAAAGCCTGGGAAAAATCCCTAACTTTTATCTGCAATCCCGAATTTAAATTAGTGCTGCTAGATGAAGTTAATATAGCATTAAAACTGGGTTATTTGCAACTCGAGCAAGTTCTCTCCGGGTTAGAACAAAAACCAGAAGAAACTCATGTTATTTTAACAGGTAGAGGCGCTCCGCCAGAATTAATTGAACGGGCAGATTTGGTTACCGAAATGACTTTAGTTAAGCATCCATTTCGAGAACAAGGGATTAAAGCTCAAGCTGGTATTGAATATTAATATGGTTCGCAGTGCGTCTTAGGAGCGAAAACTTAATAACTTAAACACCTCCTGCAGTCCTCTCTCCTGTAAGTTGCTTTTCTCAAAGGAGGCAGAGCCTCCGGATCTGCATTACCAGGCAGAGCCTGGTAACGAGCAAAAGAATGCAACAGTGTTCTTGTCCCCCCCGCAATGCAGCGGGGGGGCTAGGGGGGGTCGAAGAGTGTTGCACGATTTTAGAAACACTCAACACTCAACACTCAACACTCAACAGTCAACCGGAATTCATATCAAATATCAAATATATCCTATGCCGGCAACATAAGAGTAAAAGTTGAACCCTTGCCAAACTCGCTATTCACTGTAATTTCTCCCCCCAACATCTCAGAGTATTTCTGTGCTATTGCTAAACCCAAACCCGTGCCTCCGTACTTGCGGGTAGTCGAAGCATCAGCTTGTGTAAAAGGTTGAAATAACTTTTGTAGCTGTTCGGGAGTCATCCCAATTCCGGTATCCGTACACTTAAAAATAAACTGTTCAGCATCCAAATTATGCTCATCATTTTTAATTCTTTCCACGCTGAGTGTAATTGTTCCTTTCTCGGTAAACTTAGCTGCGTTGCTGAGCAAGTTAAACAAAATTTGAGTAAACTTAATTTTATCCGAATGCAATTCGCCAATATTATTAGGACACTCAACATTTAGGTAATTGTTGTTTCGCAAAAATAGCGGCTGAACAGTTTTTGCTACATCTCGAACTGCGGCGTACAGGTCAAAAGTTCTGAATTCAAGCTCCACGTGACCGGCTTCTATCTTCGACAAGTCCAGAATATCATTAATTAATCTCAGTAAATGCTGACCTGAACTGTGAATTCTCTCCAAATCAGATACAAAATCTTCCTCGCCCAAATCTAAAGCCTCTTCTTGCAGAATTTCGCTGTAGCCGATAATTGCATTTAGAGGAGTTCGCAGTTCGTGGCTCATGTTAGCCAAAAACTGACTTTTAGCGAAATTAGCTGCTTCTGCTGCTTCCTTTGCCTTGTACAGTTCTGCCTCGGCTTGCAAGCGGTTGGTTACGTCGTGAGCCATAACTAATTCAGCATTTCTGCTATCAAATATTAGGGCATACGAAGTAATTTCTACATCAATAATTGTGCGGTCTTTTTTCTGGTGCTGCCACAGGCTGGCAACATCAATATCAGGATCTGCTTGAGATATATTTTCTAGCAATCTTGGCAGCTCTTGGGGCAGGCAAATGTCTGCAACGCTCATGCTGAGAAATTCGTCGCGACTGTAGCCGTAGTGGTGGATAGCAGCTTGATTGACGGCTATAAATTCCAGAGTTTCTAAGTCGTAAACCCACATCGGATGGGGGTTGTTTTTAAACAAAAGTCTGTAGCGTCTTTCCGAGGCTCGCAGTTCGGCTTCGACTTGCTTGCGCTCGGTAATGTCGCGGACAACTGTGCAAATAATCTCGCGTCCGCCGTAGGAAATCACGCTGGCGTTTACTTCTACGTCTACGCAGGAACCGTCTCGGCGCTGGTAGAGAACTTCGCCCATTTTGAATTGTTTGTTCGCCAGCAGGGACTCGATGTTGCTGTCAATTAGGTCTTTGGAGTAGGTGACGATATTGTAAATACTCAGTTGCGATATTGCTTCTAGGCTGTAATCGAGCAAGTTTCTAAATGCTGTATTGGCTTCTAAAAGGCGTTTGGTTTGAGCGTCCCACAGGAAGATGCCATCTGTAGCTTGCTCGACTACGGCTCGGTAACGGGCTTTTTCTTCAAGTTGTTCGTTTTCGGCGCTGGCGATCGCCCCGAGCATTCCATTGATAGTATGGGCAAGGTCGGACAACTCGTCTTCGCCCGTCACCGGCAGCCGCACCGAGAGGTTTTGGCTGCTGCTGACGCGATTCACTGCTTTCGCCAAACTGCTCAACCGAGACAGCACCAGATACTCTAGCAGCAGCAGAGTGCAGCCGATAAACCCTATTCCCGCTAACACTACAGACACCAGCAGGTACAGCAAACTAATTTGACCTTGGCGGTAGATTTCTCTGGGTATATCAACTCGCAGCAGCAGGGCGGGTCGATCGTAAATATCCCGGATTAGGGCGTAACCTGCCATCAAATCTTCGCTGACACGGCGCACCAAAATCGGTTTTTTCCCCGACAGTTTCTCCCGCGCTTCCACAAAGTCAGCAGGTAACTGAGCCTCATTAACGCTCCGTACAGTCAGAGGCAAGCGAGTAATTTTAGAAATCCTGGCAATTGCCGCAGCATCCAAATTGCGCCCGAATATCAGCGTGCCTCGAATCGGGCCGGTGTTTTTTGTAGTAACAATTGGTCGGGAAGTAATCAGTATCGGCCCTGACGGTAGCAGCAGGATACCGGCGAGGCTGCTGTTGACGTTGGGGTGCTGCAACAGCGGGTCGCTGAGAGAAATGCGCTGTTTTAATGCTTCTGGAACAGGCGTTAGTTTCACCTTTTGGCTGTCAAAACCCGTACCGTAAACTATTTTGCCAGAAGTATTGACAAATACGGCTAGATTAACTCTCACATTAGCGAGTCCTTCGGGAATCAAATTTGAGGCGATGAATTCTTTGTTACCGTTTTGGATGAAAGCGTAGTTGTCGTCCCAGGCCGACCAGTCGGCAAAGCGCGAGTTGAAGTCATTTGCGGTTTGCCCGAACACGTTGAGCACTCCCTTGACAACCTGTGTGGCTTCTTGTTCTTCTGCTTTGACAAGGCTGCCCAAAAGGATGCTTGAAGAGGCGGCATATAGAATGCCAGTCAGTCCAGCGATGGTAAGGCCAACTATTGATAGTGTTTTCCGACGCAGTTTCATCTTGCCGAGTGTGTGGTGTCTGTCTGAAATTCAGGGTTCGAGAGCAATAAAATTGCTGTTTGCTGAACCCTGACGGATGGGGCGGCTCCGTCTGCCGTCCGAGAGTGTTGAGTTGTAGGGTGCGTCAGAGGCTGACATTTTCTCCGGTATTTGTTGTTTTTTGTTTGACGCACCCCAGCAATGCCTTCTTAAGCAGTATACAGCTAACACCTGCTGGCTTCCGGCACGGAGATCGGGCCTGGTTTGCGGCGATCCAATATCTTGGTTCAAACGGGAAAATCCTCTAAGAAACGACGTTGGGTTGGGACTCTCTTACTCGAAAAATCCGCTTTGTTTCAGTTCGCTGTACTCGATCGAGCTAGAGAATCGCGCGGGTATTGGTTGAAGAAGCCTGCTTTTTGGGACAATTGACAGGTTCTTTCGCGCAGCATTTAGGATTAAACCGGGCTTCGAGATTGTTTTTCCAGCAGGCTGATTTGTACTTCGCCCCAATTTTTAATACCAGTTACCACAAAGAATGCGGATGCAGACAATCTCCAAAGCTTTCATCGGTCATTTCCTATTTTTTAATCGCCAACCGGCAATCGAAAATAATCTTAGTTTCCCCACACTTGCTGTTTGTGAGCTTCCTTGCAAATATCCAAAATTCGCCGATCGTTGTTGCTGACGGCGGAAATTTGGTGATACTGTTGCAGGTTTACGGAGTAGGGAGAGCTGCTAGAGCTGCTGCCGTCGTAACTGTCCACTACTGTTAAATTTAACTGAGTTCTGTCTAGATTGCCGTAAAAACAGTAAAAAGCAGACAGAGGCAGGTAAAAAGCACCAATTACTTTACTCTGCCTCATTTCAAATACAAAATATTCTTTTTTTATTTCATCTGGCTTGCTGGACTGTCCGTAGAGGTAAGTACCGTCTGCTAAACCTGTAAATGCTGTATCTGGCTGGGGATTTGCGGGGGATTGGGAGATGGAAATGCCGGATTTGATGTCCGAGCGTCCGGGCCCGCGCGAGGGCAATCCGATGCTGAAGTTACCGGGCCAGAGGGCAAGGGCGATCGCCAGACCTTGTACACCGCTTGTTAATATCAAATAAGTTAAAACCACTGGCTGGCCCCAAATTTTCAAATAGCTGCCTCGAAGCAAGTCTTGTAACAGTTTCAAAAAGCTTGTAAAGACACCGGGTATTTGGCTTAACGCGGGCTATTAACTTGAAGTCTCGATCGCCCGCCCGGTTCCTGAACTCTCATCTAAAATTAGTTTTGATAAATTTTGCGATCGCCCCATTGCGCGATCGACCTTTCAAATAAAAACATCATTACCAGCAGCACCTATAGGAAAAAAGAGTTGAGATTTTGGGGAAATTCTCAACTCTTTGAGTCACTAACTAGCCAAGTATTCTCTGACTTGAGATTGGCGCCGCCGCAGGTGGGCGAGGGCTTGATGTTCTAGCTGCCGCACCCGTTCGCGGCTGAGATTGAGCCGTTCTCCAACTTTCGCCAGCGACATTTCGGTGCCGTCTTCCAAACCGAAGCGCAGAACAATTACATCTCGCTGCTGCGGGGTAAGTTCTGAGATCAAAGTATTCAGGTCTTGCCGCAGCAATTCCGAGGTAATGTAGTTATCTGGAGATGCAGTTTCGTCTTCTAAGAGTTCTTGCAGTTCTGTATCTTGGTTGTCTCCTACCCGCAAGTCCAAAGAAACTGGATGTCTTGCCATCAGCAGGTATTCCCGAATTTGGGAAGGGTGCAGTTCCAAGGCAGAGGCAATTTCTGCGGGGGAGGGAGAACGGCCCAACTGCTGGGTGAGTTCCCGCTGCACTTTTTTGATTTTGTTGAGTTTTTCGGTGATGTGAATTGGCAATCGAATGGTGCGGGCGTGTTGGGCGATCGCGCGGGTGATTGCTTGGCGAATCCACCAGTAGGCGTAGGTAGAAAACTTGTATCCCCGCATCGGGTCAAATTTTTCTACTCCTCGTTCTAAACCGAGGGTGCCTTCTTGAATTAAATCCAAGAATTCCATGTTGCGTTTCTGGTATTTTTTGGCGATCGCCACTACTAAGCGCAAATTCGCTTCAATCATCTTTTTCTTGGCGCGCCGCCCCAACTGCAAGATCCTGTTCAGTTCAGCTTCTGTCAACTCCATTTCGGCAGCCCACTCTTGCTGAGTGAGTTCCCGCTGCCATTCTTTAGCCAGTGCTTGTTTGGCTTCGATTAATTTCATCATTTGCTGTACCTGCTTGCCGAAAATAATCTCTTCTTCTCGGGTTAGCAGGGGTACTCGACCGATTTCGTGCAGATAGGTACGAACCGTATCCGTTGAGGAGTATGGCCGACTGCTTGTGCGATCGGCTTTCACTGTTTTGGTTTTAGGGGTTGTAGTGGACATGGGTGAGTTTTGCACTCCTTGTAACAACAGATAAAAAGTTGGTGATACCCTGTCCCACTCTTGTAAGTGGGATCGAGACTGCGAAAGAGGGGATATTACCCCCTCCTGTTTATCGGTGACGATCGGTAGAAGCTTGTTGTGTGGGATTAATTTTGTGCTTGATTTTCTAGTAATCCCCGTCGATTTTCCGTAAATTGCTAGCTTTAACAGCTTGTTCCGGCGAAGTGAATTTAAGTTTACTTTACTCAATATTATTCCAAATTTTGAGGTTCGTAAAGGCTAAAAACCTCTGTCTTAAGGTCAAGATTCTAGATTTTTCCTTAAGGTTTTCAATTCCTTGCTAGTTTTAACTGCAACTCAACTTCACAATACTCATGCAAACATACTCATACAAACAGACTCATGCAATTCGAGGGCTTTTTTTTGCTCTCTGTTCTATCATCGCTTGAATTTTTCTCCCTGCCTAGATGGTGCGATGCGAGATAACCGAACTCGATCGCCGTATTCGCTGCAACTTACCATTTAAAATTTTTCTTGACATTTGCGATAAAATATGCTATGCAAATTATACGTTGAGTGAGTAAGGTGTATAAAAAGTAACTGTTGGGCATTGAAATTTACAATTTAAATGCCATATTCCCC
>NZ_JBARVX010000104.1:0-19768 GCF_049646505.1 Microcoleus sp. | reverse complement strand
GCTTCGGCATCTGGAATAAACTCTGCGGGGGAAATCAGCCCTTTTTCGGGATGCACCCAGCGCACTAAAGCTTCGGCGCTCACGATTTTTCCAGTCTGGACATTGACCTGCGGCTGATAGTAAACTTGGAATTCTTCTCGTTCCAAGGCTGCACGCAAATTTGTTTGTATGTGCTCTAATTTTTCGGCGGCTTCTTGAAGCAATTCGCTGCTTGGCGATGGCAAATTATGCTGCTGTTGGACTAAAGCTGCTTGTTTTTTCAAGCGGCTGGATACCGCCCCTACAAGTTCAGCTTTACTAAAAGGTTTAGTCAGGTAATCATCTGCTCCCAATTCCATGCCTTGCCGCATTTCTGAACGTTCGGCTTTACCTGTGAGAAAAACAAAAGGTACTGTAGCAGTAACAGGGTGCGATCGCAAGGCAGCAAGCACCCCGTACCCGTCAAGTTCCGGCATCATCACATCGCAAAGAATCACGTCGGGAAGACTTGACACCGCGGCATTTAAACCCAGCGCTCCATTTTCTGCACCCGTCACGTCGAAACCTTCGGCTTTGAGGAGTTTGAGAATATTCTCTCTAATTACTCGATCGTCCTCAATCACTAGAATCTTGTTCATACGTCATTCCCTGAAAGCGATATAATTGACCCTGTAGTTGAACCCGATCGGTGTGAGAATAGCTGAAAACGCACAGCTCGATGGGCCCAACAGCCGAATATTTTCCGACAAAAATAGCCAACCCCTGAAAAATGCTAATTTTCCAAGGACAACTAGATTAATGTTTCTCTGCTTACTTAGGGCCGTCCGTATTATTACGAGGTTAGTTAATAAATCTCTAAACTAATTCTAGGCGATCGACAGTTAGCATCGCTCTAAATAACTGCTAAAATGGTT
The DNA here is from genome assembly GCF_049646505.1 of Microcoleus sp. Lineage (GTDB taxonomy): Bacteria > Cyanobacteriota > Cyanobacteriia > Cyanobacteriales > Microcoleaceae > Microcoleus. The sequence goes on along the minus strand of NZ_JBARVX010000104.1, from coordinate 18,875 downwards.
GTGCCGCTAGAGCGATCGGCTGCAAACAATCTCAGCCTATTTATAACAGTTGCGAAAAACAATGCAACTGCAAGCAACTTTAAAACCCTTGCATAGTAAGTCTTTGCTCATTATTTAGTGTAAAACCTCAAATCAAAAATTAAAAATGACATTACCAAGTGGATTCCCTGAGCCGGCACAAATTGGCGTCATAGAAGTTAAGCAATATCCTCAGTACCGCGCTGTCACCTACACCCACGCAGGCGATTTGCGACAAGCTACAGGAATCGCCTTCAATCCCTTATTTGAACACATCAGCAACAATCAAATTGCGATGACAACGCCAGTAGAAGCGCGCTACACGGCAACTTCCGAGCAAATCGATACAGTTCCGGTTGCAGAAGTTTCCTTCCTGTATCCCGCACCAAATATCGACCCCAGCAGCGTTAACTCTGCTGTGGAAATTACGGATACTTCACCGATGACAGTTGTCAGCATCGGCGCGCGCGGGGCCTACAGTTGGGAAAGTTACGAAAATAACCTCCAGAAACTCAAAGATTGGCTTCAAGAACATCCCGAATACGAAATAGTCGGGCCGCCGCGCCGCTTTTTTTACAACTCCCCGATGACACCAGAAGCAACTAAAATCAGCGAGGTGCAAATTCCGATCCAACGCCGCTGACGTGAACGACTAATTCGCGAAAGTGGCCGCGCTGGCGGTGTTCCCAGAGATAAATTCCCTGCCAAGTTCCTAACAATAATCTACCGCGCGCGATCGGGATTTGTTCGGAAGTATGAGTCAGCGCAGTGCGAATGTGCGCCGGCATATCGTCTGGGCCTTCCGCATCGTGAATGTAACTCGCGCCCTCCGGTACAAGTTTAGCCAAAAAGTTAGCCAAATCCTGAAGTACATCCGGGTCAGCATTTTCTTGAATCACCAAACTAGCAGAAGTGTGACGCAAAAATAAGCTACAAAGTCCCGTTTCTATACCCGAATTTGCCACCGCATCTTCTATCTTAGGAGTGATGTTGTACAGAGACTTTCCTGTAGTTTTAATCTTGAGTATTTGTTGGTGATGAAGCATTCGATTTTAGATTTTAGATTTTAGATTTTAGATTGTGGGTGAAATTTTAGCAATAATCTTCAGTCGGCGGAGGCCGACTTCGTTTGTGTAGGTGCGATTTCAATCGCCGTCATTAGATTTTATATCAATTCCGGTGTTACCGGAATGATATAGAGGAGACGGCAGTGCCGTTTCCCTACAATGTTATTTTGGGTAGGGACTAAGGCCAAGCCGTCTCCTAACTTGGACTAATAATTCCGATGCAACCGGAAACGATATTAAACTTGAGACGAGATTATTGCAAAACTCTTGAGTCGGCGGAGGCCGACTTCGTTTGTGTAGGCGCGATTTCAATCGCCGTCTTATATTTTAAACTTATCCAAAATAGTTTACAACAGCTTGGGCGAGATTCTCAGTACCATTTTTATCCAACTTATCCGACAAACGCGGCGGATGCAGCGGCTGTCGCAAAAACTCCCAATCCCCCTCAAAAAACTCCGCCGCCGTCACCACTTGATGTTCCGCATAATTTTTCAGCCACTCCAACAACACCTCAGCTTCCGCAAAACCTTCTCTCATAATAGAAACAACAGGTATTTCCAAGCGCAAAGCTTCCGAAAAAGTGCTGTATCCCGGTTTAGAAACCAAGCGCCCGCAGACAGGCATCATATCGACCGGACGCGGTAAAATTGGGAAAGATTGTGCAAACTCTGGATTTTTGACTTTAATCAAATTCGGCAAATCGGGAGCCCCCGCATCAAAACTAATAAATTGCCAATCGCTAAATTGCTGTAAATTTTGATAAGGAATTGCTTCTAAACCCAAGCCGCCAAAAGTCAGCAATACAGTTTTTTCCAGCGGTGATTTAATGCCGAATACTTCCCGAATTTCATCGTTACTGTAGCGAGGATTGCCGCCCGTCAAGCCGACATCTTGAATGTTGGGGAAAGCTGCCATCGGTTCGTGCAAAGGCAGGCGAAAAAGCCGATCGCACTTTCCGAAACATTCACCAATCCAATCAGCCATTTCTACAAACTCCCCGCCCCAATCTCGATAGATAAAATCCCAGCCAAAATTGCCCATCATCCAGCAAGGAACCCCAGCCGATGCCGCCATTCGCGCAGCCAAAGGAGGAATATCTGCCAACACCAAACCCACGCGATTTTGCTTAAGAAAATTCACTTCGCCTGCAATTAGCGAATTTTGCTTTTTCCGAATTTCCCGCAATTTTTCCAGCGTCGCTTCTTTGTCCATATGCAAACTATCAGCCTGCACGACACCCACATCAAAAGCGCGCGGACGGAGGATAAAGTCGCCAGTAATGTAACATTCTAGCAGCCAGCGAGGTGCAGTTGTGGTGATAATTAGTAAAATATCTGGATTGAATTCTTGAATTTTTGCAGCTACGGAGGAAACTCGGACAGCGTGGCCGAATCCGTGATTGGTGATGGCAATATATAATGTTGGTCTAGACATTGATAATTAGGAATTGGGGAATGGGGAATGGGGAATTGGGAATGGGGAATTGGGAATTGCTCGAATAAAGACGGCGGTTGAAACCGCTCCTTGTAAAACAAAGTCCCAGCAGAGGGGGACTAAGAATACTGAGTTTTCACATACTGTTTTATCACAGAATTCAAACTAAACAAATTTATCTTTTCTTCTTCTATTGCATCCAATAAAAAGCGATTTCCCAGAGATCGCACTGCATTGACTATTTCTGACGGCGAAAACTGTATTTTGTTAAAAAAATGAGACACAGCAACGGGTTCAGGTTGATTGGCCAGGTGAACCATCACGGCCAATTCTGCCGCAGTCAAGCGCCCAAAAGGTTGGGACAATTGAAATTGCAACCCTTCATCTAAAATCGGCATTTCGCACTGAAAAAACTCCGAAACTCTCCCGCAAAACAACTCTTGAATCAGCGTTGCAGTCAACTCCAACCACAGGGGATTGCCTTGATAAATATCAATTAATGTTTCCCATGTTTGCTCATCGGATAACTTTTGGGATTTCAAAATATCTTTAGCAGCTATTCCTAAACTTCCCAATACAAAACACCGCACGGGATGATTATCTTTTGATAATCTGGCAATTTCTCTGGGTTTTTCCCAACTATTCAATATCAAACAACTTTGATGGCAGACTTCGGCAATTAGTTTAAAAAATAACTGATAATCTTCATATCCAGTTTTATATTGTCCCGCTAGTTGTCGGCTGCTAAAAAGCATTTGCACGTCATCGAGGACAATCAGACACCGGTATTTTCGCAGGTAATCGAGGATTTGGGAAATTTTGGTTTCGATGTTTTGGGGAATTTCGGATGGTTGGGAAAAGATTTGCAGCAGGTTGGTGAGGGTTGCGTCTAGGGTTGGGGAAAAGCGGAGGCTGCGATAGATGACGTAATCGAAGCCGGTTTTGATTTGGTCAATTAGGCTTAGGGAGAGGGTTGTTTTGCCGATGCCGCTGATTCCGAGGAGTGCGATGAGGCGTGTGCGATCGTGTGTTATCCAGTTTTCGAGGGTGGAGAGTTCGGAAGTGCGATCGAAAAAGGTGAATATTTCGGGCGCGTCGCCTAAGTCGATGTGGAATTGTTTAGGAGTTGGTTGGGTTTTTTGCGGTTCTGTTGGACTTCTCGCCCTTTCTTGACAAATGTTGAGGTTGTTAATCGCTACATAATCTCTACCTACTCTACCGATAGCTGATGAAAAGTTATCAAATTTCGCTTTTTCTAATATTGCTCTAAAATTTCTTTTAGTAATATCTTCTCCCAATCCCTCTGAAAATATTTGCCATAATTCCGAACCGATATCTCTGGTATGACCTTCACTGGAATGAGTCGCTTCAGCAATTTCTGGGTATGTCCGACCTTGTAAGGTTCCTTCAAGGATAGCTTTTTGCAGATAGTCTATATGTTCTCCCGTCTTGGCGAAGATTAGTTCGTCGGCGAGTTTTAAGACTTCTGCGATTTCCATAGGTCAGTAGTGTGCTGCGATTTGTCGTATTATATCCGACTTTCCGACATTTCCGACAAGATTCCGACATTTCCGATCGGGTTGTCGGAGGAAAGTCCCGACATTTCCGATATTGCCAAACTCATCCTTGTACTATACTTAAGATCAAGTCAGTATTATTAATAAGGAAAAAGTCGATGGCTGATTGGCCTGATAATGCTCAAAAAATTGGTGATGATTGCTACTACAAGGTGGATAGCAGTGGAACTCAGATTCTACTGGGCAAAACTGAAGATGATATTGACCGGAATTATAGTGGTTCAAAAAACCATGTTCACTATTACAAAGAAAATGGGAGTTGGTATGTTAGAACTACGGAGGGAAGTGTACGCCAAGAAATATACGCAAAATATGGTGGTTCTAGGAGGGAAGATGACACAAGAGGAGGCTACGGAAACAGTCTGTATGGAACTACAGGTGCATCCGTTGATGAAGGACTTAGTAGTTGGTTGGACTCATTACTGGATTAATTGTGATTAGAAAAGTTGCGATCGCCCACATTGACGGTAAAAGTTAAAGGTTGGGCGATCGCTCCCTCGAATCTACTATGCGGTAGTGGGAAGGACGGGAGAAGGTGCAGGGGGCGATCGCCCACATTTACAGGAAAAGTTAAAGGTTGGGCGATCGATCACAAAAATGTACTGATTTATTGTTTTAAAATCTTAAATGGGAGTTAAAAAATGGGTAAAATAACTGAAGATGATTATATAGGAAATCCTGCCATCGTATTGTTTGAACACGCTTCCGAATTATATTTAAAAGCCCTAGAATGTCAGAAAGCACAACGTTATGAAGATGCTCTTGTCAAATATAACAGTGCTTTAGGTTTATTAGAGACTTTTTTTAAGTTTTGCGAAAGCGATACGAATATCGTTTCTCTACCAAGCAAAATTCTTTTTCTTTTTTTGCTCTTTGACTTAGTTGATAAAGTTAAAAACTGTTATGGTGAACTTAGAGAACCTTATAAATTCTCAGTATTCCAGAACTTTTTTTTGGAAATAATAGAGACAATTGGGAAATATGAAAAAGCCTTAAATCCCAAGCAAGTTATTCTCTATAAAAATAGAACTAAAGCAACAAAATCAACTTATGAAAAAATTCCATTAGCTGAATTTACTACAGCAATTTTAGAAGAGACATCTCAAGTTGGTGATAATTCAGATGATCCCACATTTATAGAACTGGTTTCAAATTATAAAAAATGTTGTTCCTATAAAACATTTCTTGTACCATCCAAAGGAGTTGTTATTGAGGATAGTAGCTCTTGCTTCATTGCCACAGCAGCTTACTGCACTTCCGCACACCCAGACATCGACACCTTCCGCAATTTCCGGGACAAAAAACTTTTAACCAATACTGTTGGTCAAGTGTTAGTCAGCTTATACTACAAGATCAGCCCTAGCATCGCTAACTATGTGAAGAGGCAACCAGTCATCAAAAGCTTTTTAAGACAACAGCTAGAGCGTTTAGCTGAGTGGATGCGTAGCCGAGAAGTTAAAAGTTAGTACAGTTTTAAAAAGAACTATTTAAGAAGCAGTGGGGAAATGCGATCGCCCTTATTTCCCCAAAGTACGATCGCCCGTTTCTTCCCAAGTACGCCCTTTTCTTCCCAAAGTGCGATCGCCCTTATCTTCCCGAAGCGCGATCGCCCTTTGCTTTTCCACACCAAACTAATTAACACCCTATCTAAGCGGTTTTCTAAACCGATTTCCATCGGGTTCTACAACCACAAATGCCCCTTTTAGTTCTGCTTCAGAGTAATTTTCTATAACTCCTGCTAGTTCCTTGTGAACTTCATTCACCATTTTAGGTAAGACTCGAAGATAAATCACACCCATTCCGATCGCCCTCACAAAAACAAGATTTCCGTAATCTCTGTCTCGCGTAACCAGGATGCGATTTTCTGCTTGGGCTACTCTAAGTATTTCTTCATCACTTGCTTGCGCTAGACCCATTTGAGCGACAACAATTACATCATGTCCTGCATCAATCAAAAACTTTGTGGTGACAGCATACACATCTTGATCAATCAGAAATTTCATAATTTAAGCTAATGCCAAATGCACATCTTCAGCCGCCACCAGTGCGATCGCATAACGCAAGCACGCCCGAATATCATCCATTTCCAAGTCGGGATAGTAATCTTGGATAATTTCTGCAAAAGAAAGCTCTTCATTTAGTAATTCGAGAACGCTTTGTACAGTAATTCGCGTACCCGCTATGCAAGGCTTACCGAAGTGAATTTGAGGGTTGACGGAGATTCTGTCCATTTTGACCGCAGCGCTATCTGTTTCTTCTATTTTAAGTCATCAGGTAGGCGATCGCAACTTGTCTTTTTTCAGCAGTGAGCCGATCGCCCTTATCTTCCCAAAGTACGATCGCCCTTTTCTTCCCAACGTACGATCGCCCTTAATTTTCCTAAAGTACGATCGCCCTGATCTTCCCAAAAGTACGATCGCCCTTATCTTCCCATCCAAAAATAATCGCTCAAATTCTCAAATTATCCAACACTAAAACCGTTAACCCAGGTAAAGAAGGCAACCGCGCATCATTTGTCAAGAAAAACGAAGCACCCTCACAGATAGCTGTAGCCATTTGAATAGAATCGGGCGATCGCAAATTGTAAGTTGCTCTCAGTTGTGCCGCTGTTTCAGCAATATCTGGAGTTAATTCAACAACAGTTAAACTTTCTTGATTCATCAATATTTCACGATATTCTTGAGCCAAGGCAGTATTTTTCTGTCGTAGGGGATGAACTAGCACTTCTACGAGCGTTACTGTTGATGTCACTATCCTAAAATCACCGCGATTAAACGATCTAAAGAAAAGCAGCATCATCTCTAGATATTTTGGATTTTGCTCCATAAAGTAAATCAAAGGCGCAGTATCCAATCCGACAACTTGTCCCTGTAGCTGAGCTATCCATTCCATGAATCTCTTTCCCGATCCACATATTCTTGAGCATCAATCCCCTGCCAAATTTCCTTACCCAAGCCTGATAATTCTAAAATACTGCGCTTCGGCTTAGGAATCACCCGTTGACGAATATGTGCAAACAATTCAGAGATGAGTCGCATTTGCTCATCTGGTGCAAGTTTTAAAACCTGAGTCAGTACCGTGCTGTAAGTAGACATAGACTCTGCATTAAGATTTTTGGGCTCATTGTTATTATAGCAATTTAGGAGCGAGGGAAGTACGATCGCCCTTATCTTCCCTGCATTGCGCCCTAATACACTTCACGACGATGAGCGATCACAGTCACAACCACCCGCTTTTGCTCATCATCAATGTCATAAACAACCCGATAATCTCCAACGCGATAGCGATAGTATCCAGCTAAGTCGCCTTTGAGTTGCTTAATATTTGGATCACTGCGAGGGTCAGTTTTCAACATCTCAAAACATCGATCTAGCTTGCGTTGTAAAGAAGCTGATGCTTCTTCAAAAAACTCCTGAGCATCAAAGCTAAGAACGACTGAATAAAACTTTAGATTTTCATCAGTATTTTCGTTTGAGTTGCTCAACGGTCGTCACCTTACCTGCTGCTACATCTTTTTGGGCTTTGTTAAATGCTTCAACAAAACCGGGAATTTTCAATAATTCTTTCGTAGCTTCATTGCTTTCACGTTCTGCTAAATAAGCTAAGAAATCAGCAGCAACGAGCAGCCGTTCAGGAGATAAGCGATCTATGGATTCCTTGAGGTTCTGGCGAAGTTCTTGACTTTTCATAGTTCATAGCTATTGAAAATTATTAGAGCTACCTGCCTGATTATACCAGATAGTCTGAAATTTCGCTCTTGCGATCGCCCTTATCTTCCTAAAGTGCGCCCTTATCTTCCTAAAGTGCAATTAAACTTGACCAGGCAAATCCAACGCAATTAATAGAGCTTGATTCAGCAGAAGTATTGCTTCATCACTAAGCATTCCTCGTAAACTCAATAAACGAGATTTAGATAATACCCGTACTCGATCAGCCATAGCGATAGAATCGTTGGTTAATCCACCGTCGGGAGCTTTAATTAATACCTGAGTGGGATAAACTCGTTTACCAGTTTGATAAGTAGTGCAGGGAATAGCCAAAACTACAGGGCTATATGTATTGATTGTAGCTCGACTAACGATGATAACAGGACGGGTTCCTCCTTGTTCAGAACCCTCAACAGGTTCAAGTCGAGCATCATAGACTTCTCCCCGGTTCATACAGGAGATTCTCCCAATTCCAACGCTTCCCAACTCGCTACCGCAAACTCAGCCTCCATCTGTAGCACTTGAGCTTGATACTCTGGATCTTGTGCCATTTCAATCAGTGCTGCATCAATGGACGATCGTTTACCCTGAGTTTTGGTTCTTACCCGATCGCGCATCAATGCTGACAATACTTCTAAAAGTTGCTGTTGCTCATCAGGAGTGAGACTTTGAGCCTGACTCAGTACCTCGTTATAAGTAGACATAGGCTTTATGTTGAGATTTTTTGGCTGATTGTTATTATAGCAATTTAGGAGCGAGGGAAAACCGATCGCCCTTATCTTCCCGAAGTACGATCGCCCTTAAGTTAATCATAAATTTCTCTCCGGTGTCCAATCTGGTGAATAGTAATCACATTTAAATCATCATCAAAAGAATAAATTACCCGATAATCACCCACTCTTAACTTAAAGAAACCTGCCAGATTAGCCGACAACGGCATAGGAGTAATTTGTTCAAAATTTTCAGCCAACTAATTGATTTTATTACCTATACGCTCCCGCACAGGCTGAGTCAATCTTTCTTGGTTAACCAGAGCTTCTGCTGTCAACTCAACCAAATAGCTCATTACGCCTTCATGCCGAGTTTTTGGTAAACTTCCCCAGCTTCGATGCTGCTTTCTCCTGCTTGCTTGCGCTTCATTGACTCTAACAATTTCAGCTTGACTTCTTCCTTAACTTCTAAACCTGCATCAGCATCGCCCAAATATTCTTCTAAGCATTGTTCAACGGTATGCCGAATCAAGTCCCGCAGTTGCTCAACTGTCATATCTTTGACTTGCATATTAATCTCCTAGTCTGTGGGATTATCGATAAATTATAGCAACTTTCTTTGAGCCAAACCCAATCAAACTGATTTTGGCTCAAAGAAAGTGCGATCGCCCTTATCTTCCTAAAGTGCGATCGCCCTTATCTTCCCCAAGTGCGATCGCCCTTATTTATAGACATCACCGCGAGAACCAATCAGAGTCACAATATATACCTCATTATCCGTATCTTCTACAAAAAGTATCCGATATTTACCCACTCGCAGCCGGAACTCAAGACGACCTTTGAGAGGCTTAATGTCAAGTCCTGTCGAGTCTGTCACCAGCGCATCTAAAGCCTTAACAATGCGGACTTGATCGTCCAGTTGCATCCGTTGTAAATACCGCTGTGCTGATTTTAGGAGAATGTAGTCAGTCACTTTTTTCTCCGAACAGCTTCAACTTAAGTTCTTTTGAAGATATTCCCCGATCGCGCCCCGCTAAATAATCTGCCAATGCTGATTGGCTTTCTGCTATCTCTTGGGCTGAAATCACATCATCATCGCCTTCAACTTCAACCCCCTGATGAATGATCTTTCTCAATTCCTCTAATAATCGGAGTTGGTCAGTCAGTGCGAGGCGTTGAACTTGAGTTAGTACCTCATTATAAGTCGGCATAGACTTTTTGCTGGTATTTTTTAGCTCTAACTCTAATATATACTGATTTTGGCTGGAAGTGCGATCGGCCTTATCTTCCCGAAGTGCGATCGCCCTTATCTTCCCGAAGTGCGATCGCCCTTATCTTCCCCTGCATGGCAATTTAGTTTTGAGGAATCTTGGCATAAACTTTGATGCTATCACCTGCGCTTCAAGCTCAGCACGCTGAGAAAAAAGCTCGACAGAACCATCTGCAAACCGACAGTCAGGCAAGTGAGAGAGGGAATAACCAAACGCAAAGTTTTAGATGGATCGAGAGAACCGAAAGCTGTTTTGCTCCAGATAGTTAATGACAAAAACGAGCCAACTATTCCGATTAAAATCAGCGCGACTCCGACAATCAATCCTGTCTCTAAGCTAACATACCGAAATATTTTATTGAGTTTTGGGTCTTCGGGCAGCAGTTTTTCGCTGATAGCAAAAACTTTGGTGAAAAAAGCGAAAGTTACTGCTTCAAAACCGATGATAATTGCGATCGCCCCATAAAGCAGCGTATGTACATCAAAGTTGATACTTCCTACCTTTCTGCTGCCCGGTAACAGCCAAACGACGATAATTAGACCCAAAATCATCAGCGCCACACCCGGATACAAAAACAGCCAGCGAGGACTGTAAAGCAACAAAAATCGCAGGTGCCGCCAGCCATCTCGCCAAGTTCGCAAGTGCGGCGGGCGGCTGCGCCCGTCGGGAGAGAGTACCGTTGGGACTTCAGCGATTCGCAATTTGTACAGAGAGGCTTTGACGACCATTTCGCTAGCAAATTCCATCCCCGTTGTTTGCAAGTCGAGTTTCAAAATTGAGTCTCTCCTAAAACCCCGCAATCCGCAGTGAAAATCGCCGGCGGGACTTGCAAAGAATAACCGCCCAACCCATGTCAGCACCGGATTTCCTAAATATTTGTGCAGCGGCGGCATTGCACCGGGTTTGATGCCTCCTTGAAAGCGGTTTCCCATGACTAAATCGCAGCCTCCCCGCAATTTTTCGACAAAAGCACCGAGGTTGGAAAAGTCGTAGCTGTCGTCAGCGTCGCCCATGATAATATAAACTCCGCGCGCCGCTGCGATGCCTCCCATCAGGGCGCTGCCGTAGCCTTTGGCTGCTACGGACACGACTCGGGCATCCATTCTGCTAGCAATAGCTTGGGAACCGTCAGTGCTGCCGTTGTCTGCTATGATTACTTCGCCGACAATATCGAGTTGGCGCAAGGATTTCTGTGCCTTCTCGATGCAAATTTCTAAAGTTTCTGCTTCGTTGAGGCAGGGCATGAGTATCGATAGTTCGAGAGTGTTTTCCCCGCTTGCTTTGGTCTGTTCTGCCATTTGTTTTTTCTGCTCTCGATCGCGATCGACAATAGTTTATTTTCCAGGATCTATGCTTAAAATATTAGTGGCGAATAAAACCTAACAAAACTTTAATAAAGTTTTTTAGGTTTTGGGGGACGGCAATTTTTGATTGTACTATAGGTTAGTAAAGTTATGAATAGAAGCGTTTTTCTGTTATTGCTTGCTGCAATTTTGTGCGGCGTCGCAGGTCAATTTTGTCTCAAGGCAGGAGCTAAAATATTAGGGCCGATTGGCGCTGCTAATTTAATGGAAAAAGTTGTAGCAATGGCAACTCAGCCGTTGATAGTAGGCGGTCTTTCTTTGTATGCAGTTTCTTCGATCGGCTTTATCGTAGTTCTGTCCCGCGCCAACCTTAGCATAGTCTCGCCTTTACTGTCAATTAGTTACCTGTTTACTGTTTTGGGCGGCAAACTTATATTTCACGAGCCTTTACCGCCGCTGCGCTTGGTAGGCGTGGGCCTGATTATGACTGGAGTAATTTTTGTACTCAAGGGTCAAGCTGGGGGAGTTACTGGAGGCAACTAGCGATGCTTTTAAGATTGACGCTTGATACCAATTTTTTATGAGGCCCCGTAGAATTCGATCCCCCCTAGCCCCGATCGAAGGGGGGGACTGGAAGCTTCTTGAAGTCCCGCTTTTTAAGGGGGATTTAGGGGGATCGAGATATGTGCAACTTCACATTAAATTGGTATGAGTGCTGAATTGATAACTTAGGTCACAGGGTGTATTTGAGCCTTCTGTTCTGCAATAATGTTGCTGTATGTCTAATATTTATGAGCCTGTGAATCCCCATCAATTATCGATCGATCGCACTGCAATTCTTGCTACAATGCACCAAAAAGAACGGGTGATGGCTCCCATTTTGGAACGAGAATTAGGCGTAAAAATTGTAGTTTCATCAGAGCTTAATACAGACACTTTCGGAACATTTACTAGAGAAGTTAAACGCTTAGGAACTCAAATAGAAGCCGCCCGCCAAAAAGCCGAAAAAGCTCTAGAAATTGCCGGCGAAACTCTTGCCTTTGCGAGCGAAGGTACATTCGGCCCTCACCCAATGATGCCCTATCTGCCAGCTAATCGAGAAATCGTAATTTTATTAGATCGAGCCAACAATCTCGAAATTATCGGCGAATCATTGTCTGTAGAAACTAATTACAGTCACCAGTTAGTTGCCACTCTAGAAGAAGCAGATGATTTTGCAAAAAAAGCTGGATTTCCCGAACACGGACTGGTGGTTGTAGTTGGCGATGCTGCACTCGGAAATGGTGAAATTGTCAAGGGCATTGTCACAGAAAAACAACTTTTTGATGCTGTATCAGCGGGCTTGAAAAAATCATCAACTGGCAGAGTTCACATCGAAACAGATATGCGGGCGATGTACAATCCCACTCGGATGAAAAATATCGAAAATGCAACTTTCGATTTAGTTAAAAAATTCAAACAATTCTGCCCGGAGTGCGGTTGGCCGGGATTTGAAGTTACTGACAGAAAAATCGGATTGCCCTGCGGACTTTGCTATTTTCCGACTCAGCTCGTGCGATCGACAATTTATAAATGCAAAAACTGCAGTTATACTAAAGAAGAACTATTTCCCGACAATCGAGAGACTGCCGATCCCGCTCAGTGTCAGTATTGCAACCCTTAAAATTAAGTTACTAATGATAGCCACAGCAACCGAACGCAACTGGAAACCCGTTATTAAAGAATTTGAAACCGTAGTCGGTAAAAACGGGGTAGTGCAGCGCCGCGAAGAATTGATTGTATACGAGTGCGACGGGCTCGCCAGCTACCGCCAGCGCCCCGCTGTGGTAGTGTTGCCGCGCACTACCGAGGAAGTGGCAAATGTGGTCAAAATATGCGATCGCAATTCCATTCCCTGGGTAGCTAGAGGCGCAGGAACCGGGCTTTCCGGCGGCGCTTTACCCGTAGAAAACTGCGTGCTGATTGTCACAGCCCTGATGCGAAAAATCCTAAAAGTAGACTTAGAAAATCAGCAAGTAGTCGTACAGCCGGGAGTAATTAATAACTGGGTAACGCAAGCAGTTAGCGGGGCAGGTTTCTACTACGCACCAGATCCTTCCAGTCAAATTATTTGTTCGATTGGCGGCAACGTTGCCGAAAATTCTGGCGGCGTTCATTGCCTCAAATACGGAGTCACAACCAATCACGTTTTAGGATTAAAACTGGTACTTCCCGACGGTTCCATTGTCGATGTCGGCGGCGAAATTCCCGAAATGCCCGGTTACGATTTAACAGGTGTATTTGTCGGTTCCGAAGGTACTTTAGGCATCGCCACGGAAGTTACTTTGCGAATCCTGAAAGCGCCGGAATCGATTTGCGTTTTGTTGGCGGATTTTGCCAGTATCGAAGCAGCGGGCGAATCGGTTTCCGATATTATCAGCGCCGGCATTATTCCGGGCGGCATGGAAATCATGGACAATATCAGCATCAATGCTGTAGAAGATGTAGTAGCAACTGGTTGTTATCCCCGCGATGCGGCGGCAATTCTGCTGATAGAAATTGACGGTTTAGAAGTGGAAGTTGCCACAAACAAACAGCGAATAGCCGATATTTGCAAGCAGAATGGAGCGCGAAATATCACGACTGCCCACGACCCGGAAACGCGGATGAAAATTTGGAAAGGGCGGAAAGCTGCTTTTGCGGCGGCGGGTCATCTCAGCCCGGATTATTACGTGCAAGACGGCGTAATTCCGCGCACGCAAATGGCTTATGTTTTGAAGGAAATTGAGGGTTTGAGCGAGAAATACGGCTACCGGATTGCAAATGTATTTCACGCGGGAGATGGGAATTTGCACCCGCTGATTCTGTACGATAACTCGGTAAAAGGTGCGTTGGAAAAGGTGGAAGAATTGGGCGGAGAAATTCTCAGGCTGTGCGTGAAAGTCGGCGGCAGTCTTTCGGGGGAACACGGCATCGGTGCTGATAAGAAGTGTTTTATGCCAGATATGTTTTCGGAGGTAGATTTGGAGACGATGCAGTGGGTGCGTCAGGTGTTTAATCCGAAAGGTTTGGCGAATCCTGGGAAGATGTTTCCGACACCGAAGACTTGCGGGGAAGCGGCGAGGGCTAAGGTTGAAACTATGAAGAAGTTGGAGGGTGCGGAGGTTTTTTAATTCCCCAGATAAGACGGCGGTTTAAACCGCGTCTATACAAACGATGTCCGCCTCCGCGGACTGAAGAGAGATGCAGACGGCGGTTTAAACCGCGTCTATACAAACGATGTCCGCCTCCGCGGACTGAAGATGGTAACATAATTTTCATCGGCTACTCTTCTCTTCAACCCGCGGAGGCGGGTTTTGCCTGTGTAGCCGCGGTTTCAACCGCCGTTTGCTGCATCTACTGCATCTACAAACATTTTTTATTATGGCTAACTAGGCTAATGTGCGATCGGCATTTTGATAGTAAATTCCGTGCCTTTGCCCAATTCCGAAGTGCAATATAATTCGCCTTGGTGTTTTTCTACAATAATTTGATAGCTAATTGACAAACCCATTCCCGTGCCTTTACCAACCGGTTTGGTAGTAAAAAATGTATCGAATATGCGCTGCTTGACTTCCTCACTGATTCCCGGCCCGTTGTCGGAAATTTTGATTTCTACAAAATTGCCTACAACTTCTGTGCAAATTTTAATTAGGCTGGGATTGTCTCGCATTTGTTGAAAACTTCGCTGAGTATTCCCATCACTTAAAGCATCGATCGCATTGCTGAGAATATTCATGAAAACTTGATTTATCGGCCCCGCAAAACACTCTACCAGCGGTAATTTGCCGTATTCTTTGACAATGAGAATAGGTGGAATTTCGCCGTTTCCTTTCAAACGGTGATTGAGAATTAGCAGCGTGCTGTCAATACCTTCGTGGAGGTTAACAGGTTTCATCTGTGAATCGTCGTGCCGCGAAAAGTTCCGCAGCGACTGCACAATCTGGCAAATCCGCTCGACGCCAACGTTCATTGAAGACAGGATTCTGGGTAAATCTTCAACTAAAAAATCGAGTTCGTTATCTTCTCTTTCCTGTTGAATCTCCGCGACTGGATTGGGATAGTGCTGTTGGTAAAGTTCGAGGTGGTGAAACAATTCTTGAGTATAATTTGTGAGATGAGCGAGATTGCCGTAAATGAAGCTGACGGGGTTGTTAATTTCGTGAGCGACTCCGGCAATTAGCAGCCCCAAACTAGACATTTTTTCGCTTTGAACTAATTGGGAATGAGTGGATTTTAGTTCTTCTAGTGCTGCTGCTAGTTGAGCTGCTTGTTCTCTGCTTTGTGCTTCGGAATTATGCAATGCTTCTTCGGCTTGTTTGCGATCGGTGATGTCTCTCTGTACGCCGATGAAATGAGTTAATTTTCCCGTTCTATCGCGCACTGGAGATATTGACAAAGCATTCCAAAAAGCGGTTCCGTCTTGGCGGTAATTTTTTAATCTTACCTGACATTCGCTCTCTGTTTTCAATGCTTGGTGGATGGTTTTTAGCGCATCGGAGTCTGTATCGCTTCCTTGCAAAAATCGGCAGTTTGTACCGATAATTTCCTGTCGCCGATAACCTGTCATGCTTTCAAATGCGGGATTGCAATAAATAATTGGATGTTCTGGGTTAGTTGCGTCAGAGATGACAATTCCGGTGCTGGTAGCTGCCATAGCCCGATCGTACAACCAAAGCATTTCTTCTGCGCGCTTGCGATCGGTAATGTCCCGCAGCGTCGCTAAATAAGCCATTTCTCCTTCCCATTCCGTTTCCACCACCCGCACTTCTACCACAGCATTTGCTTGCTGCTGGCGAATAACTTCAACTTCTGTTTGCACGACGCGAATTCCTGCTGCATCTGTTTCTCCAGCTTGGGGAATAATATCCGCATCCATCTCAATGTCGCAAGCTAAACCTTCTACTACCAAAGCGCCAAAAAATTCTTGGCCTAAAAGTTCATCTGCTTTGCAGTTAAACAGCGCTTCTGCTGACGGGTTGGCAAAACAGACAAGTCCTTGTTTGTTGACGATTGCGATGCCGTCGGCGTTTTTGGAGATTGCATTCCGAAACCGAGATTCGCTAGCTTTCAAATCCTGCTTTAGCTGTTCCATTGTTCGCTGCATCTGCTGCATTTCGCACAAACTCAGACTGTAAGCTTCTGAAAAGTTGGCCTGTGTCGATTTCTCTGTTGATTTTTCGGGCATATTTTGACAGTTTGTTCGATCGATCGTGTTGTTAACAGTTTTTTGCTGGGGACAGCTAATATTACTGAGCTTATTTTCTGAATCTGCTTGTTTAAAAAACATATTTTAACCCTATCCAATTATTTTTTTTATTAAAGTGTTGATATCGTTTTATTTTCTTTTCTGTTTAGAGATTGAACAATTCACAACCCATGCTAGCACATTACTTTTATAATTCATCCTAAAATATCCTTAAGATTCTAGAGCGATCGCCATCGAATTATCTATTAAACTTGACATCTTGCACCGTTGTCAAGAACGGGCTCTCCGGCCTGTTCTCAAACAAGTAATTGAGAATGGTGCAACATCTCAGTTATACTTGACTAAGTAATTTCAACAGCACAGGCAGTTGTGTAGGGAGACGGACCGTGAAGGCGAAAGATGTCTTGCAAGCAGGGATTGCATGGGACAAAATAACGCGAGCGGCGCGCCAGCCATCAATATTTACAAATCATTGCTAAGTATAAACTATCACATACTTTAAAAATACCCTGCCCAAAAGCCAACTCATCTTTAAAGAGAACAGTAATAGTTACCGATTATCAAATCATGTCGTTTCCGGTTGCTTCAGAATGATTTAACTTTTCTAGGGCGCAGAGAATACAGAGGAAGAGAAGAGAGAGATAAATACAGGACGATGAAGCGCGGATTTGATCTGACTCGATTTTACAATTGGGATGCTGCCGGATTTGATATCATGTCCCTACCGCCAGATTTGATATAGAATATAACCTGTCTATTTTTGCGATCGCAACTTCAAACCAATGGCACGTCTAGCACTTCTGAGCGTATCCAACAAAACCGGGCTAATCGACTTAGCGCGCAGTCTAGTAGAAGAATTTGAATTTGACATAATTAGCAGCGGCGGGACAGCAAGCGCCCTCAAAGAAGCCGGAATCCCAGTCACAAAAGTTGCAGAATATACTGGTTTCCCCGAAATTTTGGGAGGGCGAGTCAAAACACTTCACCCGCGAATCCACGGAGGCATTTTAGCGCGCCGCGATGTAGCGCAAGATATCGCAGATTTAAGCGAAAATCAAATTCGGGCGATCGATCTAGTTGCAGTAAATTTGTATCCGTTTGAACAGACAATTGCTAAACCGGGAGTAACTCTAGCAGACGCGATCGAGCAGATAGATATCGGCGGGCCCGCGATGCTGAGAGCTTCAGCTAAAAACCACGCTCATTTGACAGTTTTGTGCAATCCCGAACAGTACAATACTTATTTAGCAGAACTGCGGGAAAACGGCGGGGAAGCTTCTTTAAAATTCCGGGAAAAGTGCGCGCTGGAAACCTTCAAACATACAGCAAACTACGATCGCGCGATCGCAAATTATCTCAGCAGCCAATCCGAGCCAGAATCGAAGCTACCACAAGATTTTAACGTAGCGGGAACAGAGCTGCAAACGCTCCGCTACGGCGAAAATCCCCACCAAGCGGCCACCTGGTATCAAAGCGGAAGTGCACCCACAGGCTGGACGACTAGCACCATCCTGCAAGGCAAAGAATTAAGCTACAATAATTTAGTAGATTTAGAAGCAGCAAGGCGGTTGATTGTAGAATTCCCGGAGACTCCCGCCGCCGCTATTCTCAAGCATACAAATCCCTGCGGCACAGCCTTGGGAACAACTATTTCCGAAGCGTATCAAAAAGCTTTCGACACCGATTCAGTCTCAGCTTTCGGTGGAATTGTCGCCCTCAACCGCCCGATTGATGCTGCTACCGCAACGGCGTTAACTAAAACATTTTTAGAATGTATTGTTGCGCCGGGGTGCGAACCAGAAGCGGAAGAAATCATCAAGAAAAAGGCGAAAGTTCGAGTATTAATTTTGCCCGACTTGACTCAAGGGCCGCCGCAAACTGTTAAAATTATTGCAGGTGGTTTGCTGGTACAAGACTCGGATAATGTAGTAGAAGAAACTAGCAAATGGCGCGCAGTTACTGACAAACAGCCGACTGCTGATGAGTTGGCAGAGTTGCTGTTTGCTTGGAAGGTAGCGAAACACGTTAAATCTAATGCGATCGTTGTAACGCGCGATCGCACTACAATCGGTGTCGGTGCGGGACAAATGAACCGCGTCGGATCGGTTAAACTAGCATTGGAACAAGCAGGAGAGAAGAGTCAAGGAGCGATTTTGGCTAGCGACGGCTTCTTCCCCTTCGACGATTCCGTAAAAACGGCGGCGGGCGCGGGGATAATTGCGATCGTCCAACCGGGAGGTAGTATGCGCGATAAAGATTCGATCGCAGCAGCCAACCAACTCGGAATTACAATGGTTTTCACCGATATCCGCCACTTCTTACATTAGGAAATATACCTAGCAATTTTCAATTGTGTATCATAGGGTAGGGATATAATAGTGTTCGGGGATGTCAATAAGCGCCTAATTTTTTTGTATCCCTCGTTGATAGCAGAGTCTAGATCCCCCTAAATCCCCCTTAAGAAGGGGGACTTTGAGAAGAATCCTCTCCCGTCTTAAGACGGGAGACTGTGACACTCTTATCCCCTACTAAGACGGGAGACTGTGACACTCTTATCCCC
>NZ_JBARVX010000103.1:0-4517 GCF_049646505.1 Microcoleus sp. | reverse complement strand
CAAGTATCCATCCACTCAAAAAGCGACTGCGCTTGAGCGACGGTTGGATAGATTCGGTAGCGGTAATTCATGGTTAACATTTCACTACCATAGCACATTTAGTGACGAGTATGTCTCTGGTAAATATAAATCCGTCCTAGAAGGACGGGGTTTTCGACCCAATTTTCTGATAAAGTCCATTCATGTTCGCTGCTGTATCTTCATCGCTAATCGTGGTAGTCAACTCAGTCGCAACTGCCCCTGGTGAGATATTAGTCGATCGAATTTCACCGTTTGACTCTAATCGCAGCCCTTCCGATATCGATCGCACTGCGAACTTAGTAGCACAATAAACCGCCGATCCGGGAAACACTTTATGTCCGGCGACAGATGATAGGTTAATGATGTTACCGGACTTTTGCTGGCGCATAGTTGGTAACACGGCCGCAATCCCGTAGAGAACGCCCTTGATGTTGACATCAATCATTTGATCCCACTCTTCCACCTTGATTTGGTCGAGGGGAGAGAGCGGCATCAACCGGGCATTATTGATTAGCACGTCGATCCGGCTGTAGGTGCTCAAAGTTTCCTTGGCTAAGGTTTCCACCTGTGCGCGATCGGTGACATCCGTCACTCGGTAGGTTGCAGTTCCTCCCGATCGGGCGATCGCATCAACCAGTTCTTTGAGCCGATCTTCGCGGCGGGCAGCTAACATTAGTTTGGCTCCACTAGCAGCAAGTCGCTTCGCTGTCGCCTCACCTAATCCACTGCTGGCTCCGGTGATGATTACCACTTTGTTTTGAATTTCAGACATCTTGATTTGTGCGGGTTATTGAGTGTGGGTCATCAAACATTGGATGCTGAAATCAGCTCAACTCAGCATTATTCAATCAGCTCAACTAGCTTGTAGCTGGATCAATGTTTGTGTACCAGCAGCGTCAGCGATCGACATCGCCACAATCACACCGTTTGAGTTCTGTCCCGTTAAAACTTCTGTTGGTGAATCGATCGTGTGAGCGTAAGTCACCACATCTTTACCCACTTCAATCACCAAATCATCTCCCTTGCCAGGGCGATCGTAAACCATCGCATGAAGAGGTACATTTTTAATCAGTTCTGCATCACCGAGTTCTGAACCGATGATTTCGATCGAAATATGCCGTCCGCGATTGCCATCAGTAAACTGATCGAAAAATTCACCCCAGCGCTCGCTCGGCACAGATTTGTTGATGTCAATTTTATTTGTCATTATCATTTTATTCACCATGATAATTGTTTGTGAGAAAAAAGTAGTAAAAACAAATTGAGTTGGGATAATCCCATTTTTGCTTTCAGATCGTGGACGGTTGCATCAGAATAATATATTTGGATGATATAGCGTGCAAGCGTCTCGGTCTCGGCATAGCGTGCGAGCGTCTCGATCGCACTCCTAAAAAACGCTTGTCACCAAATTGGGATGCTCCCATTGGTTTTTTTGCAGTCAATTGAATATTTGCACAAGTTGCCCCATATACTCTCTACCTTTCGATTGAATGTTTGCACAAGTTGCCCCATCTAATACCATTTTTCTAAAATCGTGCAACACTCTTCGACCCCCCCTAGCCCCCCCTTGCAAAAGGGGGGGGACAAGAACACTGTTGCATTCTTTTTTAAAATTGATATAATCTCTAACATTTGAATGTTTTAACGAAAAGTTAGACTCAACCAAAATAAGGTCTATGATTCTCCTCAGAAGCATCCATCCCCAGTTACAAGTCGATTTTGACTTGAATGAATTAGTCAGCTACTCCCGATTCTCGAAATCAGTTAACGAACTCGCGGAATTCCTTGGTGAAGCGTCTGCTTCTGGAGAATCGTATTTTCGCCAACAGTCTCAACGTTTGAGATATTTCGGTTGTTAGCGACTGCTGACTCCATCAGTCATTCGTCCACTCATCTCACTCGGACGAATGCGGTAAAGCGCCATGACCTCTGCGCGACCCCAGGCATCAATCCAGGTTCGATTAATCGCAGGCGAAAGTGTTGGATTTTCCGTTTTGACAAACTGAATTACGCGATCGAACTCTTGTTTATCTGTAATGTGTTCGGCTCGCCCCATCACAGTAACGCTGCGCCAATGCTGTAGGTTGTGGACATCTTCAACTTGCAAACAGACTTCTGGATTGGCATCCATATACTTAGTCTTCATCCCCACCGTGGTGAAGATGTAAATATCTGGGTCGTCGAAATAATAGTGCATAGGCACAACATAGGGATGTCCTTCAAAGGCACAACCTAAGTGCCCGTGTCCTACCTTTTGCAAGAGATCGCGGATCTCTTTGGTACTCATTTCATCAATATCTAACACAGTCATTCTCCTTGGCAATTACGATAGTTCAACGGGTTCTTTTTCTGCTTCCTGTATAATTTTGGCGGATTGTAACTCGATCGCGGTTCTTACCGATTCTGGAAATACAGGACGATTCTCGGTATGGGGGCTTTGGAATGTATCTTGAGCTTCAGGTTGTTGACACGCAATCATCGTCTTGACGTGTTCTAATTCATCTTCGCGAACTGCCAGAAAGACATCGTATAGATTCTCAATCTTAGGCCTGCGAAAGGCTTCAGGATGCGTCGTCTGAAATTCATCGAACATATACAAGTCGCCATCCAGATAGTAGTTGATTGCCACTTTTGGGGCAGGCATTTGTTTGAGTTCTTCACCGTGTTCTTTGAGAAACAGATCGTAGGTGTGGTAGGCGTGTTCTTCGATTTGTTGCATGAAGTTGTAGGCAGCACGGGGGTTGATCATATAGACCAAAACAATGATCCAGTAATAAATTAATCCTCCGATCCGGGCAAGGTAGCGATCGTACCAATGGTCATTGCCACCGAGGGATTCAGCAATCAGCAGATGGTGCAGTTCATTCCAGGACTCGGCAAAATGTACCTTTAACCAGTCATATTTACGCCACCAGCCCATCGTTTCGTAGAGGTGTAAAACCGAGGTGAAAGCAAAATAGGGTACACGGGCAACGGTTTCCAGTACATAAAACCGAGCAAAGGCGCGATCGCGACCCCGATAAAAGTTATTCAACAAAGCTTCCAAAAAATTAACGAGCAGTCGAATCATGATGTTTAGTTTCCTAATTATTTTGAACGATGTCTTGCACGAGCTAGAGTGAATGCGTCTAGGTCAATGTTTGGAGTTGGCAACCTGTTCAGAAAGCGTCAATAAAAAGGCGAGGTTAGTTGCTGCTTTAAGCGCATGGCGTGCGTTAGCGGGTATAAAAGCAAAAACTCCAAATTCTAGAACAATCTCTCGATCTTCCAGCGTCAGCACGCCTTGTCCTTCAATCACATTCACGGTCGCATTGCAAGGATTAGTATGTTCTGCAAGGGTCGATTCTGCCGCCAGAGACATCAGCATATAGCGGCAGTTTCCATCTTCTAGCATAACCTTACTTTTAGCTCCATGCTGGGGATACTCAATGATGTCCGCCCAACGAATTTTGGTTGTATTCAATGACAGTATGGTTGTAGTCATGGGATGATTCCTTTATTGCAGAGAGATTGATTTGAGCGACAAAGACACTTATGGATTGAGTGTCTGTATTGAACTATGGAAAGACAATTTTGGCGATCGGTTGATGTCCCCAAAAAAGACAGGCAGCCCCTCGCAGCACACTTTCTGAGTAGAGGATTTTTTGAATTTCCAGGCTGCAGGTTTTGCGGTTGAGAATTGTAGATTTAGGGGGATACTCTTAACAAAGTGTTAACTTAAGTCCTGGCGAATAGAATTCGCGGCTACACAAACAAAGTCAACCTCCGTGGACTAAGAGAAAATCAAGCTTTTATAACCCACGGAGGTGGGTTTTGCCTGTGTAGACGCGGTTTTTAACCGCCCTTCTAACTGAGCGCAGCCGAAGTATTACGAATTATTTAATAGCGCAGGATAGCAGCGATCGCTTTATGTTCAGGAACATCTTCCTGTTCTACGGCGTAAACTGTTCCCCCATTGGTGAGGGTATGTAGTGCCGCTAGATCGAGCAAATCTTCGTCGCCTGTTTCCTGTTGAGCATGAATCTGAATGGAATTTTTCTCTGGATCGAATACTCCCCAAACGTTTTTATCGATAGGCACAAACAAGGTTTCAACACGCTGGAAATAAGCGGCAGGTACGACTTTTTCGATAGTATTAGCCGTTTTTTCGCTACCTTGTAGTTCCTCGTAATGGGAAATTGTTGATACTTTGGCAAGATCGAAATAGGGTTGTGCAATCTGCCAAGCCTGGGTATGCAGTTCTTCCAGAGTCAAAGTTTCTGGATTGCCAGGGATACCATCAGGTAGCAAATTGGCATAAGTATTTGCCTCGTGATAAATCGGGAATAGATAATCAACTCCTGCCAAAATTAGCGGTGCTTGCTGGTTTTTGAAGAAAGACTCTAAACCGTTGTTGACTTGGCGAAAGTAACGCAATAAATCATTTTTCTGATCTTCGTTTCCGGCTCCTTGTCCGTGAAAAATCGCACTATTGCCTTTTGATGAGCCTGTATGTG
>NZ_JBARVX010000102.1:0-5836 GCF_049646505.1 Microcoleus sp. | reverse complement strand
TCGACGAAAAAAAAATAGTCAAAGATATAGCCAAAGCCCGCAAACAAGGAGCAGATATTATCGCAATTTCCCTGCATTTTGGCGACGAATATCAGCGACAGCCAAACACCCAACAAAAACAATTAGTGGAAAACCTATTAAAAGCCGGTGCAGACATCATTCTCGGCAGTCATCCCCACGTTGTCCAACCTTACAAAATCTTTAACTTCCCCAGAAAAAACGGGAAAAGCAGAAAAGCTGTAGCAATTTATTCAATGGGAAACTTCATCTCCGGTCAAACCCAAAAATATACCGATTTAGGCGTAATTTTGCAAGTAAATATCCGCAAAAAACTTCCCGAAAAAACCACAGAAATTACAGGAATAAAAGCTATTCCGACTTGGGTACACCGCTATACTCTAAACAATAAATATAATTATCGGATTCTGCCCTTAGAAACAACTGTCACCCAGAAAAAAGATCCGCTGCTAACAACTTCGCAATATCCAGTTTTAAAAGCATATTTACAAGAGATGAATGCTCATCTCAACTCTTTAAATAAAAAAGATCAGACGGCGGTTAAAACCGCGCCTACACAAACGAATTCCGCCTCCGCGGAATGAAGAAAATAACGTAAATTAGCCGCTTTTGTTCCTTCGTGTCCTAGCGCTTACGCGCGGCTTCGCCTAAAGCATCTTCGCGGTTCGTTTCAATTCAACTGCTCAACCAACCAAGAAATCGCCCCTTCCACATCAGCAACCCGATCGACATCGGGAATCTGCGGCCGCTGCACCATCACCACCGGAATTCCCAGTTCCCTAGCAGCGACAATTTTCGCATAGGTAGCAGCGCCACCGCTGTTTTTGCTGACAATTGTATCGATGCGAT
The DNA here is from genome assembly GCF_049646505.1 of Microcoleus sp. Classification (GTDB taxonomy): domain Bacteria; phylum Cyanobacteriota; class Cyanobacteriia; order Cyanobacteriales; family Microcoleaceae; genus Microcoleus. Next base: position 4,969 of record NZ_JBARVX010000102.1, on the reverse strand, counting down.
ATTCTAACAGCAATTCCCGCTCATCTTCCAATAAAAAAGGGCCCTTTGCTAATAACAATTTACCGTTAGGAACAGGAGTATTGGGTGCGGGTGGATCGATCGCCCGCATCAAAAACCAAATAGCATCCAAACCAGCAAACTCCGCCAATTCCTGCCTACCAATCGTCAGAAATACCCGCTGAGACTGCCCTGATAAAGCCCTTCCAGCCTCCGAGTGGCTGGCAACTTCGATCCAGCGATCGCCCTCCACCATCTCCCAAGCTGGACGCACCAGCATCAAATGAGGCACGTTGCACTCAGCAGCAGCGATCGCAGCATTAGCAGAAATCTGCGCCGCAAACGGATGAGTCGCATCAATTAATAAGTCGATCGGGCGATCGGTCAAAAACGCCGCCAGCCCAGCCGCCCCACCAAACCCCCCAATTCGCACCGTACCCGTTTTTGGAGTAAAAGGCTGTTTAGTGCGTCCTGCTAGCGAAGAAACCACCTCAATATCGGCGATTTGAGACGCTCTGGCAGCCAGTTTAGCAGCATCCCCCGTTCCGCCCAAAATTAGCAAGCGTTTTTTCATTAAATTATCCTTAGCGACTACACAAACTGGCGGTTAAAACCGCAACTACACAACCAAAGTCCGCCTGCGCGGACTCAAGAAAATCCAGGCTTTTAGAACCTGCGGAGGCAGGTTTTGTCTGTCTAGCTGCGACTTAAGTCGCCGAGACTTTTCTCAAGAAAATCCAGGGTTTCAGAACCTGCGGAGGCAGGTTTTGTCTGTCTAGCTGCGACTTAAGTCGCCGAGACTTTTCCAACATCCCCTAACCAACGCCCGCAATTTCGGTTAATAATATGTTTAGTAAAGTTTCAACTAACAAAAATGATTCGCTCACTTGTCACATTGTTTACAGTATTAATTGTAACCGGGTTAGTTTGCTTGGGAAACATCGCGCCGGCTGCGGCACAAGCACAACCAACAGATATCACCGCTTCTCAACAGGAATTAGGCGAACTCGTTCAAAAAGCTTTTGAAGCTACAAACGAAGGCAAATTTCCCGCAGCAGAAACTTTGTGGACTCAAATCATTGACAAATTTCCCTCACAAGCCGCCGCTTGGAGCAACCGAGGCAATTCTAGAGTCAGCCAAAACAAACTGCAACCAGCAATTGCTGACTACGAAAAGGCGATCGAACTAGCTCCCGAAGCCCCCGATCCCTACCTCAACCGCGGCACCGCCCTAGAAGGTTTAGGACGCTGGGAAGAAGCCATCGCCGACTACAATCACGTGCTAGAATTAGACCCCAAAGATCCGGCCGCCTACAACAACCGAGGCAACGCCGAAGCAGGTTTAGGAGAATGGGAACCAGCAATTTCCGACTACAACAAAGCCTTTGAACTAGCCCCCGAATACGCCTTTGCGCGCGCCAACCACGCCCTCGCACTTTATCAAAACGGGCAAACCAAAGAAGCAATTCGCAACATGAAAAACATTGTCCGCAGATACCCGCAATTTGCCGACATGAGAGCCGCCCTCACCGCGTGTCTTTGGGAAGCAGGAAATCGCGGCGAAGCTGAGAGCAATTGGGTAGCCGCAATCGGCCTCGATTCCCGCTACAAAGACCTCGATTGGGTTGCAAAAACCCGCCGCTGGCCGCCAGTTGTAGTCAGCGCCCTAGACAAATTCTTGAACTTAAAATAATCTTAAAGGGAAAGTTGTTAGTTGTTATTGGTTAGTTGTTATTGGTTAGTTGTTATTGGTTATTTGTTATTGGTTGTTAGTTGTTAGTTGGTAGGGGCGGTGCCCCCGTGCCCGCCCTCTTAGTTTTTCGTTGTCAGTTGGCAGTTATTCGTTGTCATGCCAAATCCGGGTTGGCGATCGCCTTTATGAAACAGTCGGCGCAGGCCGACATCGTTTGTGTAGACGCGGTTTCAACCGCCGAATCATCTTTCCTAACAACTAACAACTAACAACCAACAACTAACCAATAACCAATAACCAATAACCAATAACAACTAACCAACAACCAACAACCAACAACTACCAACTAACAACTAACAACTAACAACTGACTAATTCTCGAATCCGCGCCGCCGTCAACTCCTCCACATTCCGCAAAACCGCTGCCGCACCTGCTTTTTTCAGCGCTGCACTATAAGCCTCGCAGCGCACAGAATCATCCAAAACATGAGGCGGTAAAATTCCCATACCAAGCCAAACCCGATTTGGTTGCACTTCCCGCGCTTTCACAATTGTGTAAATATCGGCAACAGTATCTCCGGCGTAAATTACTGGCAAATTATTTCCTAAACCGTGCAGATTTTCCAACTGTTCAATTGCTGCGAAAAGTCCAGCAGGATCGGGTTTTCCCGGTGCATCTTCCATCGCCACTAACACAGGGGAATTTAAACTGAGTTTCCCTGACAAAACATAAGCAGCTTCATCCCGCATCGCCCCGCTAAAAAAGCCCCAAACAATTCCTCCAACCGTTAAACTTTCCAGGTAAGCCGGACTTAACAGCAGCGGTTCGTCGCAAATGTAACCAGTCCAATTTTTCTCATCTATTCCGCGATAGCGACTTTGGAAAAAAGCGACTAATTCGTCATAGTTGAAAGCGAGTTGATTTCTCGATCGCCCGATCGCCTCAAAATAACGGCAAACTAACTCAAAAGACGCTTCCCAGTCATTATTCCACACTCCCTCAGACTTCAGAGAGTCGATATCCAGAGAATTTGGGCGAAAAGCACCAGCGGTGAAGTGTTCCACCGCATCCGCGATCGCCCGCCTGTAGGAACCGGACACATCCCGCACCACACCGTCAATATCAAAAACTAAAATAACTCTGTTCACAACTTAATTATCCTGGTATCTGGGGCGATTTTTGCACAAATTTTATCGGTTTCGAGCTTCTTCTGGGCGCGAAACCCAGCAGCGCGACAAAACTTTTCATCAACGACGACTCATTGTCGAACATAATGTGCTACGCTTAGCGATTGTAGAAAATTTTAACAAATTCAATCGAAACCCTGGAGGTTTACTTGTCCAAGTTCATCTTAAAAGTTCTCTGGCTAGAAGAGAATGTTGCCCTCGCCGTAGACCAAGTTGTCGGCAAAGGAACTAGCCCGCTGACATCATACTTTTTCTGGCCCCGCAAAGATGCGTGGGAAGACCTCAAAAACGAACTCGAAGCCAAACACTGGATTGCTGACAACGATCGCGTCGAAATCCTCAACCAAGCCACAGAAGTCATCAACTACTGGCAAGAAGAAGGCAGACGGCGCCCGATGACAGAAGCTCAATCGAAGTTCCCCGAAGTAACTTTTACCGGCAGCAACTAAGCCCCGCTTTAAGTTGCTACCCAGACACATTGCCTGTGATGGCTGACGGGGGAAAGCACAGAGGCGGAGAAGGCCAAAAGATTTGACTCTTTGCTTTTTCCACCTCGCCGCTAAACATACAATTTAAAGGCGCTGCGGTCGATCGAGATCCTAACTCCGATTTTCAGACATACTCGGGTTTAGGGCTTAGTCGATTTGAGATGTGAAATTTGAGATTTATGCAAAATAAAGCTCTAAAATCGGATTTTCTACAATCTAAAAATCCTAACCAACCAAACAAAATAAATCGAAAATCTGCTTGTTTATAGTCTTAAATTGTTGTACAATTAGGTGTCAAAAGATTTTTAACAACAAATAACAAATAACAAATAACAAATAACAAATAACAAATAACAAATAACAAATAACAAATAACAAATAACAAATAACTTCTTCCCGGAACTTATGGGCGCCGAAAGTACGATCGACAAAACCGAACAGCTACCGCTGGTAGTAAATCCCGACATTCTCCAGCAAGCCATCCTCTACAAAATTAACACCCGCATCACCGCTCGCGGAGAATTAGTTTTCCCCTGCTTGCCGGGAATGGTAAGCCACTATCTCAAGTCCATCGAAAAGCTATTTACCACCCTCGACAGACCCTTGCCAGAAGACCGGAGAGACGAACTCAGCAAGCTTTTAACCGCTAAGTTAGAACAAGGCTACCGCACCTCAACAGCATCGATGCTGATCCTGCAATACGAATCAGTCCAGCCGCCGCAAACCGGTTTAGCCTGCAAAGTTATCGTTACTACCTCAACAGTTGGAGAACAATATAAAAGCTGGGTAGACACCAGAGAACCTCCCCTGTTCGGTTCCCATCCAGATGCGAAATTGATGGCAACGGCTGCTAAATTGGGAAATCCCGATCGCATCCGCATATTGGACGTGGGGGCCGGTACCGGACGCAACACCTTACCCCTAGCCAGATTGGGCTATGCTGTAGATGCGATCGAGCTAACCCCAGCCTTTGCAGAACAACTCAAAGCAGCAGCAACAGCCGAAAACCTTCCCGTCACAGTAACCGAAGGCGACGTGCTCGACCCCTTAATGCGGATGAAACCCGCCCGCTACCAGTTGGCAGTTGCCGCCGAAGTCATTTCACATTTTCGAGACAGCGATCAAGTGCGACTTTTCCTCGCTAAAATGTGCGATTCCCTCTCTCCCGGAGGCCTGTTGCTGTTCAGCACATTTTTAACCGTCGGCGACTACCAGCCCGACGCCCTCGTGCGACAAGTTGCCCAGCTATCCTGGTCTACTTTATTCACGCCCCAAGAGCTCGCCGCAGCAATGGAAGGGTTGCCCTTAGTCCCAATATCCAACGAGTTGGTGTGGGAATACGAACGCCACCACCTACCAGAAACAGCTTGGCCGCCCACGCCCTGGTTTCCCAGTTGGGCAACCGGTAGAGATGTTTTCCCGATGGCAAACGCCCGCCCGCCAATGGAATTGCGCTGGATTTTGTGTCGCCGCAGTTAGTCAGTTGTTATTGGTTAGTTGTTATTGGTTAGTTGTTATTGGTTAGTTGTTATTGGTTAGTTGTTATTGGTTAGTTGTTATTGGTTAGTTGTTATTGGTTAGTTGTTATTGGTTAGTTGTAGGG
>NZ_JBARVX010000101.1:0-3424 GCF_049646505.1 Microcoleus sp. | reverse complement strand
ACCAGGCTCTGCCTGGTAATGCAGATCCAGAGGCTCTGCCTCTCTTTACCCCTAGGGCTTCGGGGAGAGGAGTGTGAATGATATTTCTCGTATTTCTCGTTACCAGGCTCTGCCTGGTAATGCAGATCCAGAGGCTCTGCCTCTCTTTACCCCTAGGGCTTCGGGGAGAGGAGTGTGAATGATATCGGAAACAATATCAAATCATGTGCGATCGGCATAGTAAATTCACTGTTAACTGTTGACTGTTAACCGTTAACCGTTAACCGTTAACACTTAACCTCATGTATGAGTGCAACCGGAATTTATATCAAATCATCTGCGATCGGCATAACAAAAAAGTTCGCAGTGCGGACACACAATATAATTCGCCCACCCTTGGCAATTCAAAAAGCACTAACTTTGTGTTTAATAGAAGACAAAACATTCTGCACAACCTCTTTCGCCACAGCCTTGACCACATTAATACTCACACTATTACCTAATTGATAGTAAGCCTTATCATCCTTGGGATGCAGCACAAAACCATCAGAAAAACCTTGCAAGCGCGCCGCCTCGCGGGGAGTAATTCGGCGGACTCTGCGGTTGTGATAAACACCTAATTTATTAGCATCGCTAGCAACAAGCGTTACAGAAATCTTCTGCAGATCGAGAAATTTATACACTTCAAAAGAAAAATTACCCGACACAGGCTTGTACAAATCATTTTTCCGCTGCAGGTACTTCTTAGTAACCAGCAAATCCAGAATTTCATCAAGATTGGGACGAGCAAAAAAAGTAGCGATTTGCTCTTTACTTAAAAGCTTACCATCTCGGTCAGAGCCAAACTCTTTATTGCGTCTTTTTAATATAAAAAGATTCATCAACTCAATTTCGTCTAAACTGCATTTTCCTCGCAAACCAAGTTCCCAAGAATGAATCGAATTGCCGCCGCGATAGTCAATTAACCGCATTCCGTGCAAGCGATTTAAATCATTGTTAACAATTTGTTTCAATGCCTTGACAAAATCTGGCGAACAATCATATTTTGGGTCTGGATTGTCTTCCAAAATATCTGCCACTGTGACGAGTTTACTTAACGGGGAAAATAACGATAGCTGTTGGTGGTTGCAGGAATGGGAATCTTTTGGCCCTAAGTCGGAAACTAAGTCAAATTGGGGCGAAGCATTTAAAATTCCGACTAGATAAACTCGGACGCGGTTCTGAGGTAAGCTAAAGTTAGAACTGTTGAGCAAAAAGCAATCGAAGCTGTAACCTCTACTGGTAATTTCGTGTTTAATTGTTTCGAGGGTTCTGCCGCCGTCGTGACTGACAAGTCCTCGCACGTTCTCGAAAATAAATGCTTGAGGTTTAGCGGTATCAATCAGCCTCATTATTTCAAAAAATAAGGTTCCTCTGGTATCGCCAAAACCTGCTTTTTTGCCAGCAGCGGAGAAAGACTGACAGGGGAATCCTGCTAGTAAAATATCGTGTTTTGGTAGTCGGTCAATTAGTCGGATATCGCCTAAAGGTGTGTCGGCAAAGTTTTTGCGGTAAACTAATTGAGCTTCGGGATTAATTTCGCTGCTTAAGAGGCATTCGGTTTTTAGATTCAAGGAATCAGCGGCTGACTCGAAACCCAATCTCATGCCGCCTATTCCTGAGAATAGGTCGATAAAACGGATGGTTTTCATAGCATAAAAATTGCTGTTTGAGATGGATATCTTGCAGCATTTTTAACAGGATTTAGACCCTCTTTCATACGATCCAGATCCTCTGAATATTCGTTACCAGGTAGAAGTCTTAGCCCCCCCTTACTAAGGGGGGGTTTGGGGGGGTAATATCTAGCGCTACTTTATGAAATTGGTATTATTTCTTGGTACTAATCCATTCCTTGAGATCGGCGATCGTAAAAACGGCCTGAAAATCCAATCCCTGCTCGCGATATAATTGAGCTCCACCTTGCTCTCGATCGATCAGCGACAACACGCGATCGACTTTATAACCAGCACCCCGCAGCCGTTCCACCGCCTGCATCGCCGATTTCCCCGTCGTCACCACATCCTCCAAAACCGCAACATTAGTCCCAGCGGGCAACAGCGGCCCCTCAATATAAGCCATTGTCCCGTGTCCCTTCGTCTCCTTGCGGACAATTAGCGCCGGAATCGATCGACCTTCCAGAGCCGAAACCACACTTACCGCAGTTACAATCGGGTCAGCACCCAAAGTCAAACCACCCACAGCCTGCACCTGAGCCGGCAGCATGGAGAGGAGTAAGCGCCCCGTGGCCAAAGCACCTTCAGCGTGCAGCGTCACCGGTTTGCAGTTGATATAATAAGAACTTTGCTGCCCCGAAGACAGCACAAAATCGCCCTCGCGATAGGCAAACTCGCACAACAAATCCAAAAGTCGATCGCGCAGCACCTTTAAATCAGCAGCATCCATAACTTAAACCGCGTAGAAAACAAAAATAATCCGCCGATAATCAGTCTATATTGGAACCGTAATTAATCCAGAAGCTTAAATATTATGAGTCAAAAGTTAACAACCCTTAGCCGCGCGTTAATTCTCGCTGTCGCCTCTGCCGCAATGGCATCCGTCAAAGGAGCTCAAGCAGAACCAGCTCGATTTCACCCGATTGCCGACGACTTCAACCGACAATTCTTTGAAGCTTCAGGAGACTTTTACCACAACGTCAGCTTGCAAGGTTACTTCGGCGACTATTTAGGCATCGGTGCCCCCAGCGGCGTTGTGGCCTTTCCCGAAAAAGAAATCGAGCGCGATGCCAGCCGCATCAACGGCCTCTACCGGCGAGTAATGCAGCGGCAAGTTTCCAGCGACCCGCTTCTCCGCATCCCCGATGCCATCAATCCCTTCGATTCCTCAGTCATGGCGCTGCCTCCGGCTTGCCAGCTAGCGCCTCAACCGAGCGGCTGTTTCCCCACACCCGCCGGACTCCAAGACCAGTTTCCACCTCAAAGACAGCAGCAAGACTCGCAGACAGCACCGGGTCCAGTTAGAGGACTTTATCAAGTATCGCCGGTTCGAGGAAATTAATTCCCGGTGAGACAATTGGTTCGCACTCAGGACGAAGAGTCCTGATATCGTTTCCGGTAGCATCGGAATGATTTAACCGCAGAGAACACAGAGTACACAGAGTCCGAGAATATATATCTGAATCATTCCGATGAAGAGAGGATTTGATATGATACAATGTCCGGTCAATTAACCGTAATTCCTGTAGGGGCGGGTTCGCCCTAATTTCCAACACAAAGCCGAGATTCTGGAAACCCGCCCCTCTCCTTGGGTATGACTGCGAACCTGTCAGGAACCTCAGCCTAAAGGCGTGAGGCTTGAAAGAGAAATCTCAAAGCCGTCCTGACCAGCCTAAGTCTTAACTGACTACGTTTTTTGAGTCACGACACCCTGTGGATGCGAAGCTAGTCCC
>NZ_JBARVX010000100.1:0-61609 GCF_049646505.1 Microcoleus sp. | reverse complement strand
AACAGTCAACAGTCAACAATTCCGGTATGAGTGCAACCGGAATTGATATTACGAGTTACTGTACAGTCGCCGGCGGGTGCGGTACAATAACAGCACCCGTCAGCCCTGTTACAAAAAAAATTGTACAATTCCTAACAATCACCACCAATTTTTCTGATGAACCAAAAGCCAACCATCAGCTACCGCACCGAAAGCGACTCGATGGGAGACAAACAAATCCCATCTACTGTTTATTACGGCATTCAAACTCTGCGCGCCGTTGAAAATTTTCCAATTAGCGGCATTAAACCTTTATCAACTTACGTCGATGCTTGCGTTTTAATCAAGAAAGCTGCGGCGATAGCCAATGGCGAACTCGGCTGCATTTCAGAAGACATCAGTCAGGCAATTGTCCTAGCAGCAGATGAAATTTTAGCTGGCAAATTGCGCGATCAATTTGTAGTTGATGTCTACCAAGCAGGGGCTGGAACTTCTCACCACATGAATGTTAATGAAGTGCTTTCCAATCGCGCTTTGGAAATTATGGGCGATAAAAAAGGCAACTACAAGCGCGTCAGTCCCAACGATCATGTAAACTACGGTCAATCGACCAATGATGTGATTCCGACGGCGATTCGGATCGGCGGATTGTTGGCCTTAGAAAAAACTCTTTTTCCCGCGCTGTCTGAGGCCGTAGTTGCCCTAGAAAACAAAGCAGAAGAATTCAAAAATATTGTTAAATCGGGTCGCACTCACCTGCAAGATGCTGTGCCGGTTCGACTCGGCGACACCTTCGGCGCTTGGGCGCAAATTCTCAGAGAACATACCTTGAGAATTGACAGGGCATCCGATGATTTGACTTCCCTGGGATTGGGGGGAAGTGCGGCCGGAACGGGCTTAAATACTCACCCAGAATATTGTCAAAAAGTTGCTGAAATTCTCTCGGAATTAATCGATCGCCCCCTGAAACCAGCAAGGCATTTAATGGCGGCTATGCAGAGCATGGCACCGTTTGTAAATGTCTCCGGCGCGCTGCGAAATCTGGCTCAGGATTGTGTTAAAATGTCCCATGACTTGCGTTTGATGGACTCTGGGCCGAAAACGGGTTTCAAGGAAATTCAACTGCCTCCGGTGCAACCCGGTTCGTCAATTATGCCGGGAAAATACAATCCTGTGATGGCAGAAATGACTTCGATGGTGTGTTTTCAAGTTATGGGTTACGATAGCGCGATCGCCCTTGCGGCCCAAGCGGGACAATTAGAATTAAACGTGATGATGCCCTTAATCGCCTACAATCTGATTCACAGCATCGAAATTTTGGGCAATACCATCAGCGCCCTGAGTACAAAATGCCTCGAAAAAATTGAAGCAAAGCCCGATCGGTGTCTCGCTTACGCAGAAGGCAGTCTCGCCCTCGTTACCGCCCTCAACACTCACATCGGCTATCTCAACGCCGCCGCCGTCGCCAAAGAATCTCTCGAAACCGGCAAATCTTTGCGGCAAATTGTCCTAGAACAGGGTTTAATGAATGCAGAAGACTTGGCAAAAGTTCTAGATTTAGAGAAAATGAGTGCGATGCCAGAATACCCGGCGGTTGAAACCGCGTCTACAAAAACAAAACCCGCCTCCGCGGGTTGATGGTTGAACGGTTAAAATTACATTATTTTCTTCAGTCCACGGAGGTGGACTTCGTTTGTGTAGATGCGGTTTCAACCGCCATCTTATCTACGTTTGTGTAGATGCGGTTTCAACCGCCGTCTTAATTTTTTCAATTCTAAACTTTGGGAGCAAAATTTATGCGTGCAGGTTCATTTGGCCAATTAACTCAAGATAAAGAGAACACAACTCAAGTTACATTTCATTATGTCGAAGGTCACACGGAAACCTTTACAATTCCGATCCCTGCACAAGAATTTCAAGAGGAAGTGCTGCATTTATTAAGTCAACCTTGGTTGACTTTTCATTTAGTCGATCAAACGGTTTTTATCTGCACTGCCCGGTTGGTGAAAGTGGAAATTAAACCTGCTATCCCGGAACTTCAGGGACAAGGAATTTTCTCTAATTCTATGCGAGTTAGTACCATGCAGCGGGCTGCTGCTGGCAGATTGCCGATGTCTTAAAAGTAAGGTTCGCAGTAAGAAATTGGCAAAACAGGGAATCGGTCAAACAGGGCATTGGAAATAAATAAATATATAATTATTGCCAATTCCCTGTTTTGCCAATTCCCTGTTTTGCCAATTCCCTGTTTTGCCGATTCCCCATTCCCAATTCCCAATTCCCCATTCCCATTATGTCTGCAGTTAGTTTAATTCGAGCCAATTCATACGATCGCCAAATCCTGCAAACATCTGTAGAAAGTTTGCTCGCACCCTTGGGCGGAATCTCGGCTTTTGTCAAAAAGGGCGATCGGGTTTTACTCAAACCCAATCTCCTCACCGGTTCTCGCCCCACCAAAGAATGCGTTACCCGCCCGGAATTAGTTTACTGCGTGGCGAAAATGGTCATTGAAGCGGGAGGAAAACCATTTTTAGGTGACAGTCCAGCTTTTGGTAGCGCGATGGGCGTAGCTAAAGCCAACGGTTATTTGCCGCTGTTGGAAGAACTGAATTTGCCAGTAGTTGAGTTTCAAGGAAAACGCTACGAAACTGTCAGCGAAGATTTCAACCATCTCCGAATTTGCAAAGAAGCAATGGAAGCAGATGTCGTGATTAATCTTCCCAAACTCAAGTCTCACGTACAATTAACCGTGACAATGGGCGTGAAAAATTTGTTCGGCTGCGTGCCCGGAAAAATGAAGGCTTGGTGGCACATGGAAGCTGGCAAAGATAGCGCCAGATTCGGTGAAATGCTGGTAGAAACAGCCAGGGCAATTAACCCAAATTTGACAATTTTGGATGGAATTATCGGTCACGAAGGTAACGGGCCCAGCGGCGGCGAACCTAAGTTTTTGGGAATTTTGGGCGCGTCGAGTGATGTGTTTGCGCTGGACAGAACTTTAGTGGAAATCATTAATGTCGATCCGGCGCTGGTTCCGACTATAGCTGCGGCGATGAAATTGGGACTTTGCTCGAATTTAGAGGATCTCGATTTTCCGCTGTTGCACCCGGAAACTCTCAAGGTTTTGGATTGGAAGTTGCCAGAAAGCATGATGCCGATCGACTTTGGTATGCCTCGCGTGATTAAGTCTACTTTCAGGCATTTTTATATCCGGTTTATCAAAGAACGGATGGCGGCTTACGCGGGCAAATAAGAGGCTTGTAGCAAGGTTTGTAATGAGTAGTGAGTCGGTGGTTGAAACCGCCACTGCACAAAAAAAAGTCCGAATGGTGCGCGGACTGAAGAGTAAAGTTGATATGATTTTTATTAGAGGCAGGTGCATTTTTTAAGTTGAAAAGTATGAGAGTTGAAGAGCCGATCGCAATGCAGGCCATCTGTTCTCAAATCTCCTGCGACAGGTTCCGATTTTTTGGTAACTATCCGATCTCACAAAAATTCTAAGCAGTCGGGCGACAAGCTCATTTTTGTCTCCACTTGGTATGGCAAAATTAACAGCGGTTTTACGGCAGAAAATGTATCCAAATTAATTGCTTCAAAGTTGCTCAAAAATATCTCCCCCTGTTCCGCCTGGTTAACAAGCAGTAAAGCTGAGGAGTTCTGGGGTCAAACTGACAGTTGATCAATTCTCCGGCGGTGCGGATTAGTTCTTTTTGCAATCCCTGATTTGTTACTAAAAAAAATTCTGACGATCCCTAATCGGAAAAATCGGGAATGACCCATTTCGGCGGTTCGGTCATCTTTTTCCTGAATGACTCTTCGGCAATCTCGTGCATTTTATCCACAGGGGTATCTTGAATAATTTTTGAGCAAATCTCTGTTGACCGTAATAGTTTGCCCAATTATAATTGCGTTTTGTCGGCATCCGTCATTAGATGAATCAGACCATTGACCAGACGATCGCGCTCTAAGGGTAAAATCTCGCTACCGTGCATAATATTTTGAACAAGCAAATAATGCACTAGGGAACCGACAAAAATTCGCGCCGCCACCATAGGATCGGGTAATTTTAGCTGGGGTTGAGATTCTAGGTAACAGGCAAGCCGCTCCAATATGGGTTTTTTGATTTCGCGCACGAAGGTTTGAGCGAGTTCCGGAAACCGCTCGGACTCGCCAATGATTAACCGCATTAAGGTCATCAGTTGTTGATTTTGAGAAAACTCTCCTAGTATCACAGTAGCGATTTGGTGTAGAACTTTGTCAGGAGGAATTTGAAAGTTAGGTTCGCTCAGCAACTTTAATATAGCTCTGCTTCTTTTTTGTGTTAGTTCTCGAGTCAGAGCAATAAATAACCCCTCTTTGTCTTGAAAGTAGCGATACAGCGTGGGCTTAGATACGCCTGCCGCTGAGGCAATGCGATCCATGCTGGCAGCCGCGTACCCCTGCGTCGTGAAGACTTGCAATGCACCCGCCAAAATCGCTTTCGCTTTATCTGGCTTATCTTGGCTGGGTTGGCTGGATGACTCTAGTTTATTTAAAGGATTCAAGCGAGTAGGTTCCTTAAGGTCTGAGGGCTGGGCTGGAGAGGACACCTAGTCCTTTCCATCTTTTATACATTTTACTAAATTACTGGGTTTACATTACTAAACCGTGTAGTAAAATATAGGTAGAGAGCTTCAAGTTTTTCTCTGACGAGGATCGAGGGTTATGAATTTAGACGTATTAAACGATCGAGCTGCATCGGAAAAATCACCGCGACGTTGGTCGGTATTGACCCGTGTGGGGATTCTGGGGATTGTGGGACTAGCGGCATTGGGAGTGTGGCAATTTCAAGCCAACCGAGTTGAGGAAGCGCCAACTCAAGTCTCGATCGCACCTAAAATCCTGACGGTGACGGCACTAGGGCGTTTGGAACCCCAAGGAGAGATAATTAACCTCACTGCTTCGACTTCCACACAAGAAAGCCGAATCGATCGACTGTTGGTGAAAGAAGGCGATCGAGTTGGGGCCGGACAAACGATCGCCATTTTAGATAACCGCTCGCGCCTGCAAGCCGCGCTAGCACAAGCAGAAGTTGATGTGCGCGTTGCCGAGGCACGTCTAGAACAAGTGAAAGCGGGCGCTAAATCTGGAGATATCGCCGCACAAGCAGCAACCATCGATCGTTTCAAAGCACAGCGGCAAGGCGACGAAGCCGCACAAATCGCCACGATTAACCGTTTGCAAGCGCAGTGGGACACAGAAAGAGCGGCACAAGTTGCAACCCTCGATCGCATTAAAGCCCAGCGGGAGGGCGACAAAGCCGCGCAAATCGCTACCCTCAGCAGGTTGAATGCCGAACTGAAAAACGCCGCAGCCGAATATCAGCGCTACCGACAGTTATCCGAAGCCGGAGCCATTTCGCGATCGTTGTTTGATAGCAAAACGTTGAGCGTGGAAACCAGCCGCCAACAGGTTGCCGAAGCCCAAGCGAATTTGCAACGCATCGAGGGAACGGCAAAGGAACAAGTGGTCGAAGCGCAAGCCCATTTAAACCGAATTGACAGTACCAGTCGCCAGCAAATTAACGAAGCCCAAGCCAATTTAGAACGCATCCAAAAGACTGGAACCGCACAAATTAGTGAAGCCACCTCCAAACTCGACAGCATTGCCGAAGTGCGTCCCGTAGACGTGCAAGTGGCACAAGCCGAAGTCGATCGAGCGATGGCTGCCGTCACCAAAGCGCAAACCGATATCAAGCAAATCTACGTCAAAGCTCCCATTGCCGGTCAAATTTTGAAAATTCATACCCGTGCTGGCGAAACAATCGCCCAGAAAGGGATTGCAGCCTTGGGACAGACCCAGCAGATGATGGTTGTTGCAGAAGTTTACCAAAGCGATATTACCAAGATTGCAGTGGGTCAATCTGCCACGATTACATCACCGGCTATTCCCGACTCACTCCAAGGCAGAGTCGATCGGATTGGCTTGGAAGTCCAACAGCAACAGGTTGTCAATGAAGATCCGGCCGCCAACATCGATGCCAAAGTTGTAGAGGTTCACATCCGTCTCGATGCGGCTTCTAGCGAGAAAGTGGCTGGACTAACAAACTTACAAGTCACGGTCAAAATTGAAATCTAAAAATTCAAATCTAACCATCGGGAATTACCACCATGTTCGGCTTCATCAAAACACTGCAACAGCGCACCCCACTGGGGCTGCTTCAGCTCAAACACGATCGAATGCGTTTGTTGACTGCAATTGCTGGCATCACATTTGCCGACGTTCTAATTTTCATGCAGCTTGGGTTTGCCGACGCCCTCTACAAAACCAATACCCAATATGCCCGGAACTTACAAGCCGACTTAGTTCTCATCAGCACCCAAGCCAAGAACTTTAGGCTAGTGCGAACCTTCGCCCGACGGCGACTTTACCAAGCCCAAGACGTACCGGGAGTCGCTTCTGCCGATGCGTTGTATGTTGGCTCTATAGAGTGGCGAAATCCCCAAACCCAGAAAAAGGCATCCATGCTGATTGTCGGACAAAATCCCGATCGACTTGCCCTGAATCTGCCTGAAGTCAACCAGCAGCTAGACGCCATTCGGCTGCCAGAGGTGGTTTTATTCGATCGGGCGTCGCGAGGCGACTACCAGAATCTCATTGCTCAAGTTGAACAGGGAAAACCCGTCAGCACAGAAATTGGACTGCAAACAGTAACTGTCGCCGGACTGTTCAAAGTGGGTGCATCTTTTGCTGACGATGGTGCGTTAATTACCAGCGATCAAAACTTTTTAAGACTATTTCCCAAACGCCAAGCTGGAGCCGTGAGCATAGGGCTAATTCGTCTGCATCCGGGGTACGATCTAGAACAGGTGAAAGCTGCATTAGCCGCGCACCTACCCGACGACGTACAGGTGTTTACGAATCAAGGCTATGTCGATTTTGAAATTCAGGATATCCAAGCAACGTCACCCATTGGTTTTGTCTTCAGCCTCGGTACGGTAATGGGGTTTATCGTCGGTATTGTGATTGTCTATCAAGTGCTTTCAACGGATGTGAATAGCCACTTGGCAGAGTATGCCACTTTTAAGGCAATGGGCTATCGCAATGTTTATTTACTGGGGGTTGTTTTTGAAGAAGCGTTGATTTTATCGATTCTGGGATTTATCCCCGGATTGGGGCTTTCTCTGGGGGCTTATCAACTGACGGCGGCGGCAACCGCACTGCCGATCGTGATGCCTGTTAGTCGGGCAATTTTGGTGCTTTTACTCACGTTTGTGATGTGTGGTGTATCGGGTGCGATCGCCACTCGCCGACTCCAAGCCGCCGATCCCGCTGATATCTTCTCTTGACCTCTATTTTTGGCGATTTATGACTAAGCAACCTGTAATTGCCGTGCATCAACTCGATCACTATTTTGGATCGGGACAACTCCGTAAACAGGTGTTGTTCGATATCAATTTAGAGATTTTTCCCGGCGAAATTGTGATTATGACGGGACCTTCGGGGTCGGGAAAAACCACGCTACTGACATTAATGGGCGGCTTGCGATCGGCTCAGTCGGGCAGCCTGAAAGTTTTGGGACAAGAGCTTTGCCGAGCCAGTCAAAATGATTTAGTCAAAGCCAGACGACACAATGGCTATATTTTCCAGGCTCACAATTTGCACGGCAGCTTAACCGCTTTAGAAAACGTGCAAATGGGGTTAGAAGTGCATGGCACTTTTTCCAAGCGAGAACGCCACCATCGCGCGGCACAAATGCTCAAGCTGGTGGGTTTAGAAGAGCGAATCAATTATTCTCCAGCGAATCTTTCCGGTGGGCAAAAACAGCGGGTGGCGATCGCTCGAGCACTGGTTAGCAACCCCAAAATCGTGCTAGCCGACGAACCCACCGCTGCTTTAGATAAAAAATCGGGACGGGATGTGGTCGATATTATGCACGACTTAGCCAAAAAACAGGGTTGTACGATTTTGCTGGTGACGCACGATAATCGGATTTTGGACATTGCCGATCGAATTATTTATATGGAAGATGGGCGATTATCCAAACAACCTGAATCGGTGGCGATGTCTTAACAGATTGATCTGGATAGAAGATAACGAAGTCAAGTCTCAAAGAAACTCAACAAATGGATTGAATCATTTCTCTAATTTCCTAAGTGTTCAGGGGGTGCAAATAAGACGAAAAATACCCCTCAAAATAAAGTCATATGTCTTCGGCATTGCCTCTCTTTGCGCGCTGAATCGCGATCGCTCTTGAGGCGATCGCACTATAGACAATTAAAATATATAATGCCGATGCTATCGGAAACAACATTACAAAGCAAGCCCAACAAAATTTATAGAAAACAACCCATTAATTCTAGATTTAAATCGTCACAATTTTTAAGTCGAAAGTCAAAATAATTAATTATTATTTCTAGTTTTGGCTTTTGGCTTTTTATTTGTGAAAATCAACAATTCACAACAACAGAATAAATTCAACCGTACAATACTTCTTCTACAGGCGGGGTAGCGTCTTTGGGGTCAAATTTTTTGATTTTCAAAGCTTGCAGCAAAAACAGCGAGACATAAAGCGGATTCAACAAAACATACCGCTTCCAGAGGCGCCGTGGCTCTTTAATCATCCGAAACAGCCATTCCAAACCTATCTTAGATAAAAACTCAGGAGCTTTAGCCAAATTGCCCGCATGAAAATCGTAAGCTGCACCTACAGCAATCAGCGGCATTGATAAGTCATCGCGGTATTCGTAAGCCCAGACTTCTTGTCGCGGACACCCCAAACCTACAAAAGTAATTGCTGCACCGCTGCTGCGAATTTGCTCCACAATTTCCTGTTTCTCTTGGGGGGTAATGCACTTAAATTTAGAAGGCTGAGTTCCAGCAATAATTAACTTGGGATAACGCTCGCACAGATTGCGGGATAAAGCTTCGAGTACAGAAGTTTGAGAACCGTACAAATAGATAGATAATCCTTCTTGGGCGGCGCGCTCGCAGATTTGTAACATCGCATTTGGCCCGCAAACTCGATCGGGCAATTCGGTATTGTAGAGCAAATTTAACGCCCACCTGACCGGCTGTCCGTCGGGCAATACTAAATCAATGTGATTGAGTCGGTGGCGGTGAGTGCTGTCGAGTACCCCAGTCATTACCCCGTGCACCGCTAGGGCCGAAACTGACAGCGGTTTTCCGGCGCTGGCTGCGGCAATAATTTTGCTGACAGCAGCTTCATAATTAACGGCATTTACTAATATGCCGAGTACACTTTTTTTTCCTAAATCTATTGTGGAAGACCTCTCTAAGCCAAGGGCTGTTACATTCATAAATTTTATGTAGGATTTGTTTAACTTTGTATTCCCTCGTTTACCCAAATTGTCGGCACATTCTGTTTGTACCAGCTCAATCCTTCTACCCCTCTTTCAGCCAACGTTCGCGGTTACATTCATAAATTTCCTGCAGGATTTGTTTAACGTTATATTCCATTTTCCAGTTAGGATAGTGACTGGAAAATTTTGAATTGTCGCTAATCCACCAAATGTGATCGCCAATGCGATTCCCTTCAGCATAAGTCCAGTTAAATTTGCGATCGGCAATTGCCTCGCACATCTGAATCGCTTCTAACATCGAACAATTGCTGTACCTGCCTCCTCCTGTATTGTAAACCTCGGCGATTCTGGGAGCTTGATAAAATTCATAAAATGCCGAAATTAAATCGGCGCTGTGAATGTTATCGCGGACTTGCTTGCCTTTGTAGCCAAACACTGTGTAAGGAGTTCCCGTCACGGCGCACTTCATCAAGTAGGCGAGGAAGCCGTGCAGTTGAGCTCCAGAGTGATTTGGGCCCGTCAGGCAGCCGCCGCGAAAACAAGCGGTTTTCATCTGAAAATATCGACCGTATTCTTGCACTAAAATGTCAGCAGCTACCTTAGAAGCGCCAAACAAACTGTGCAGGCATTGGTCGATCGACATATCTTCCCGAATGCCGCTTTCGTAAGTGTGACCTGCTTCTATTTCCCACCTGTGTTCTAATTCAACTAAAGGCAATTTGTTGGGGGTATCGCCGTATACTTTATTAGTAGAAGTGAAAATGAAAACTGCTTTGGGACAGTACAGGCGAGTTGCTTCTAAAAGATTGAGAGTACCGTTAGCGTTGACGGTAAAATCTATTTTAGGAGCGCGGGCAGCCCAATCGTGGCTAGGTTGGGCTGCTGTGTGAATTACTAACTCGATCGAGTCTCCGTACCGCTGAAAAATATTGATAATAGCTTCGTAGTCGCGAATGTCCACATCTAAGTGATAATACTTGGTTCCCAAAGATTTTTCGAGCTGTTGGCGGTTCCAGTTCGTAGAACCATCGGCACCAAAAAAAAACTGGCGCATATTGTTGTCGATACCAACTATGTCCAAGCCTTGCTTGGCAAAAAACTTACACGCCTCCGAGCCAATTAATCCCGCCGAGCCAGTAATGATTGCAACGCCCACGTTTTACCGCCTAAAAAATATAGTTTTCTTTGTTTTGTGCGATCGAACAAATCGGAAGTTATCCTGATTTTCCCTTGCATACATCTTCGCACAATTGGGCAAAGAATTGACCTTTTATATTCCAATCATAGATTTCCCTGACGCGCTTTTGACCGGCTAGACCCAACCGATCTCGCAATTCGCGATCCTCAGCTAAACACACTATAGCTTCTGTTAAACCTTGCACGGCGCGATCGGGGTCAGTAGCAGCCACCTTAATCCCGGTTTGGGCGGTCACTTGAGTGGCCGGGCCCCCCAAATCCAAACAAATCGTCGGACGGCCAACCCCCATCATTTCCGTGCAGACAAAACCACCCGAGTCATGCAAACTCGGGTGGAGGAGAACGTGAGACTCTCCCATTTTAGAGAGAGTTTCAATGCGCGGTAAAGATCCCCAAAACAATACTTTATTTGCCAGTCCCAATTCTGTTACCAAAGCTTCCAAACGCTGCCTTTCCGGGCCATCTCCCACAATCCAATATTCCGATTGTTCCAGCTTCGCCTCCGCAAATGCACGGAGTCCCAAGTGTACCCCTTTCCAGTGCAAGAGACGGCCGACACTGATAAATCTAATTGGTTGCTCCGGCGGAGTTGGAAATTTCTCTAATTCCTGAATCTCCTGCTGCGATAAACCAACTTGCGAGAAAATTTTCACGTTTTGTGCTTTGAGAAATCGCAGTCTGGCTGCGGTTTCTTCCGTAGTAGCCAGCGCCACGGCACTGCGACGCGCCGTCAGCCCCACAAACGGATCGCGTTCTCCTATACTTTGAGCCAATGCTCGCAGGGTTTCGTAAATTTTGCCCCGGCGGCTAAAATCTTGCCAAAAAGCCTTTGGTGCTGCTTCTGCGCCCCCCACAGGCCCCCAAATAAAAGGATGCGGCAACAGTGCTAGGAAACTTGGAGACCAATGCTTGACATAAGTTACGTGATGTACTAGGTCAAAACCGATTTCGCGATCGAGCTTTCGAGCGATAAAATAAGCCCAGATTTGCCACAAATAGTAATGAAGTTGCAGCAATCCTTGTTTCCCCTTCCAATCTTCGCTCCACCCAAACGGATCGAAATAAACAAAGTGCAGGTTTGGTACTGGGTTTTTTTCTAATTCTGCTTCGATGTACGATCGACAAAACGTTCGTGTAAATACCCAACTTTCGTGATGTTTAGCAGATTGGATGACAGTATTCCATCCCACACCCTCTTCAGAGCCGAGATTAGGTTCGCAAGCAAAGGCAGACAATAAAACTTTCATTAGTTATTGGTTATTTGTTGTTGGTTATTGGTTATTTGTTGTTGGTTACTCGTACTTTCGGGAAAATTAACAACTAACAACTAACAAATAACAAATAACAACTAACAAATAACAACTCAACTAATTACTTCTTCCCCTCAAAAAAGATATAACTTCCACATAACCTCGGGCTGCCGTTTCAGGAGTTTTGTGAGAAATAAGCTGTCGCGAACGCTCTCCCATCGACTCAATCAAATCAGGATTATCTAAAAAAACTTGCATTCGATCCGCCAACTCTTGAGGATTGTTAGGATCGAAAATATAACCATTTTCACCTTCCACAACTAACTCGCAGGAAGCTGCACCGTTAGAACACAATACCGGTTTTCCAAACACCATCGCTTCGGGTACAACCATACCCCAAACATCCTCAAAAGTAGGAAAGACAAAAATATCAGCAAGCTGAAAATAAGCTCCCAGATTGCCGTAGTCCACCCATCCAACCCAATTTACCCGATCGGCAAAACCCGCATTTTCAACAAAAGCTTGCAATTCCTCCAACCGATCGCCAGAACCTACAATCAGTAAACTATAACCAGAATATCCTTGCTTTTCCAAAACAGCGCAAGCCTCTAAAAGAGTCGTAATTCCCTTGCGAGCCGTAATCCGTCCCACATACAAAAAAACCGGCTTTTTCAAATCTAAACTTGGAAAATCTTTAGTTTCCAAAGGTTTCAGCAGCGCTGTCGCATCCGGCACCAAATAAGTTCTCGTAAAAACTCGATCTGCGGGTACATTCAGCACCTCAACCAAATATCTCTTTCCAGCTTCGCTGTTAGAAACAAAAGCATCAGCAAACCGAGCTAAAATCCGCCTTACCACCGTCCGAAAACTCGAATCTCGAAAATCAGTATTCGGAGAACTTCCATCATAAATAATTGCAACTCGCCACTGACAAAGCGGTTTAAAGATAATTACCAAGACAGTCCACAGAGAAAAAGCTTGCGGAAACACAACATGAGGTCTAAATTTTAGCAAGTGACCGATAATGCTAGGCGAAACTGCGATAAAACCGCGATCGTAACCTGTTTCTATCTTTTCGGTTTCGATAAACTTAGTCTTTCCCACCAACTGAATTGCCGATGCTCCCGGCAGAGTTGGATCGAATCCCGGCCACACCATCCCGGTATAAAATACTGTCTGCTTAAAAACTTTTGTAAATTCTCTCAAAACAGGCTGCCAATAGGCACCGAGTTCTACTTCCGGGACAAGCCAAGCAATGCGGAGTTCATCCATGCGGTTCACCTTTATTAGTTGTAGCGACGACAAAGAAGCCGGCGGTGTTGCCAGAAATCTTCCCTATTTCCTGTGCTTGCAAAAATAGTAAGCCATACAGCATTTAATTTTTTACTTTGAAGGCGGGATTTCCTGTCTACCACACTCATGGTCTCAGAAAAAGAATTGTTAAAATTAGATGGACGCCAACAAATCAGCCCCGATAGCCTACAGGCCCTCGGCGGAGCGAGGTCAAAATCAACCTCAAATAAGGTAACAGCCAATATATCGGCCACAAGATGTTCGTGTGCCGCTGTACGAGCACTTTCGACTCTTTTGGCCCAAAACCCTTCGGTTGCAGTACCTTTTTAAATCGATCGAGCAAACTCATATTCGGATCTTCCCAGCAGTTACCATCAGGCGGGTTAGCAGAGCAGGTGGCCACGTATCCAGGAACCACCCAAACTGTACAATTTTGTTCCACCGATCGCAAACCGTAATCAATATCTCCCATGCTGTGAATGAAAGCTGGGTCTAGGTTTCCCACTACTTCAACCACTGCTCGCGGCATCAAAACGCAGTTGCCGTTCATTGTATTGCACTGCTGAGCTTCGGCGATCGGTTCCAGCAGGCGAAAATGCAAAGGATGCCACCAGCTACTCCGCAACCAGCCCCCGTAAGTCAGTGTCCCAGTGGTCGCATCGCGAGTAGAACCCACCGCAATCGCTCGCGTGTGGCCTTGCTCGGCCAAGCTGCGGGAGGTTGCCAGCATAGCGTTCACAGCCGACGGTTCCAGTACAGTGTCATCGTTGAGCCAGAAGTAGTAATCATAATTGTGCTTCATGGCTTCAGCAAATCCTTGCCGCATTCCCCCATTCCAAAACAGGTTCCCATCTCCGCTGAACAACTTAACCTGCGGATAAGTTTCCCGCACCGCTTCGGCAGTACCGTCGGTGCTGGCATCGTCCACCAAGTACGCCACCAGCAAGACATCTGCTGGCAGTACCTGATTGAATAGCGCCGCGAGACAAGCTAAGGTTTTTTGCTTGCGGTTGTGGCAAGTTATGATTGTTGCGATCGTGCAGTTTGGTTTCATTAATCTATAATAGTTTCATTCAATATTGTACTCTGGAAAAAATTATGAGGCAATTCCTAAAAAACCTAGCGTACAAAATGCTTAAGCCTGTGGGATTCGATGTCCCGCGAAAAGGCATGAGAACATCTATGTACGGTGTGCTCGATCAGTTCATCAAGTTGGGTTTTCAACCAGAAACGGTTATAGATGTCGGCGTTGCCTACGGGACTTTTGAGTTGTACGAAAAGTTTCCCGAAACCAACTTCTTGCTGGTAGAGCCATTGATCGAATACGAGAAAAATTTAAAAGAAATTTGTCAAAAATACAACGCTCAGTATATCATGGCTGGCGCGGGCGCTCAACCCGGAAATATTACGATTAACGTTCACCCTCAACTTTACGGTTCTTCTACTCTCAACGAGTCAGAAGGCAGTCTGGCAGACGGTGTACCCCGAGAAATTCCTCTGGTTGTCCTCGATGATGTGTGCCGGGAAAAAAACTTAAAAGGGCCTTATTTATTGAAGGTTGACGTGCAAGGCGCGGAGTTGAATGTTTTAGACGGCTGTCGCAAAATGCTTGAGGAGACAGAAGCAGTCATACTGGAAGTATCCCTGTTTGAATTCTTTGTCGGGGGCCCGCAATTATACGATGTTGTCAGTTACATGAAAGAGCGCGGATTCGCCACCTACGATATTTTTGGAGGTTACATCCGCCCTCTCGATGGAGCTTTGGCTCAAGTAGACATGGTATTTGTTAAAGAAAACGGACAGTTTAGAAAGTCTAATTTTTTTGCTACGCCAGAGCAGCGGAAACAGTTGGTTTAATTTGCTGCAATGCCGGCGGTGCTGGCGAGTTCGGAAAAAACAGACAAGTAGCGGCGAGCTTGTATATCTGAGGTGAATTCTTGTTCTACTTTCTGACGGGCGCGAATGCAGAGCTGTTGGTGTCGATCGGGATTTTCCAATACCCATGCAATACCTGTTGCTAAATCTTCTGTTTCATAAGGTTTAGCTAAGTAGCCATTTGAGCAGTGTTCGATCAGATCCGGCATTCCGCCGATTTTGAATCCGACACTGGGAATACCGCAGGCTGCAGCTTCCATCACCGTGTTCGGCAAATTATCGTAAACAGAAGGAGCTACGAAAACATCTGCTGCTGCATAAACTATTGCTAGGGAAACGTCATCAGCAAATTTACCTAAATAATGTGCCTTAAAACCGAGTTCGAGCGGATTCGACGGTTGAGAAGAGCCAAAAACTAGCAATTCTATGCGATCGCTCCAGCCCGATTTGCTGAGGCTTTGCAAAGCCGGCACCAACAAATTAAATCCTTTCCAGCGATCGCCCGTTCCGCTGGCACCGCCAAAAAGTACAATTTGTTTATCTTGAGGCAAATTCAGGATTTCTCGCGCCCATTCCCGCTTGATCGGTTTGTAAGTTTGAGTATTGATACCGTTAGGAATCACCTCAACTCGACAATCCTTCAACAAAGAACTAGAATGAGCGCATTTAGCCAACCAAGCACTAGGGCTGACCAAAGTTAAGTTAAGATTTTTCCAAGCTTTTGCTTTCCGCCGCCACACCCAGCGCGACAGATCCGAATCTTTATTACTGTGAAGTTGCGGACAGCTACCGCAAGATTTAGTATAGCGATCGCACTCTTCGCTATAGTGACACCCACCCGTAAAAGGCCACATATCGTGCAGCGTCCAAACTAAGGGCTTGTGAAACTGCGGCACAGTTTCTACCTGCATATAACCCCCGCAAACCCAGTGCAAATTAATAATATCTGGTTCGATTTTAGCAACTTTCGCAGCCAGGGAGTCGGGCAGCCATTGAGGAGAAAAAATCGCAGGATTTCTCTCAGGATAAAGCCGCAATGGCGAATTTGATACAACTGAAATCATCTTATCAAAACTTTTGGCGATCGCTGGCTGTGCCGAAATTACACTTAAATCGCCGCTTTTGGGATTTTTCACCAGCATTTGCGAAGACACGCCAATCCCCTGCAAACCCTGGTGCAGCCTATAAGCAGCGCGGGCTGCACCGCCTTCAGTATCAGAACTATTGAGAAGTAAAACCTTCATCTCCCCTGCATATCCTCTAGAGTTATTTCTGATTTAACTTGGTTTTTTTCAACAGTCTGTGGACTTTTTTTTGCACCTTCTTGAGCAGCGGCGGATCGTAATCGTACAAAGTATTTTGAGTAAAATTATCAGCTTGCGCGTCCCGAATTACAAAGGGCGGGTGTTTCAGCGGAAATGTTAGAGCCTCTGCCGCCATATTATTGTACGGACTGCTGACATCCGCCGTGTGAGTTCCTCCCGAACCGTGTCCGATATTAGAAGCTAAATTGACATTAGCCAAAATATTCATACCGTTTTGAATAAAGCTAGCAAATGCCCACTGGAAATCCCAAGTATCTATTTTTCCCTCATAACAAAGCTGAAAAGTTTTTGTCCAAACTTTTACAGCTTGCGGATCTCCCAGTACATCCGCCAAAAAATTACCGTCGCGAATTTCCGGCCACAGCTTCATTTCTAAATCGTAGTGCTGCCAAGCTCGCCTCCAACTCGCCCAGCTCCAACAGTGATTGTAGCGAGAAAAGTAGTAGCTGTAATCAGTTCTTTTGCGCCCGAACTGGACATTTTGACCGGAGATTGACATAATTCTTTCATCGTCTCGGTAGCGATCGAGCAATTCTTCAGCAAAACGGAAAAAGGTCGGATGAGGCAAACAGTCATCCTCAATAATAATTGCCTCTTCCACCGTCTCAAACACCCAATCTATACCGCTAGAAACCCGCCGCCGGCAGCCCAGATTTACGTCAGCGTAATTTTTCAACACTTCGCAATCCCAATCTACTCGCTCAATAATCGCCCTAGCCCGATCGCAATCTCGGTCTTCCCCCGGTTTATTTGCGCGGGGCCCGTCAGCAACTACTAACAGTTTCGGCGGTTTGACATTGCGAATTTCTGCAAACACCCTTTCGGTTTCTTCGGGGCGTTTAAAAATAATAAAAGCGACGGGAGTTTTCAATTGCCAATCGGGCATTTAGCTACTCTACTATGTTTGTGGTTGTTTGCAAATTGCGCTGCGAAAAAAAACATTTCCGAGTATTTACCGCAATACGGTTCACTTAACATATTTATGCCCCGGAGATCCCTTGCAGCATCCCCACCCCCCCCTGCCCCCCCCAAGGGGGGAAGAAGGGGGACGCAAGAGAGCATTCTTGTCCCCCCCTTTTTAAGGGGGGTTAGGGGGGATCGTCTTAAGTAAACCGTATTGGTATTTACCGTAGTTCCAGCATTGACTCAAAAAAGTTAAGCCGATCGCAAATCGCGCCAAGAAGTAGATTCTAAGTCTATCAGTCTCATTTCTCCAGCAGTCCCCGCAAAGTGCAGAAAAAAAGTATTGATCAAAGCCGTCGTCGCGCACTCGCTAGCCCGCCTGTCAACCAACCGGGGCGGCACCCCTTTCGCTAAAAGTTTGCTTTTAGCGCGACTGAGCAAACTTGCTGATGCGTGGGGTTTTGGCAGCAAAAATGGGTAATACAAGGCTTTATGTACGTTCCAGACTGTGCTGAAGCGCGGATCGATCCATTGAACGCGATCGGCTTTTAACAGTTCGTAAGAAAGCCAAGGCATTTCACCAAACCCTGTTTCTTCGCATTCATAGTAAACTTTTTCTAAAATCGAGCGGTGGTGAGAAGGCGACAGTACCATAATACCATCTTGGACAATGCGATCGAATTCCGGCGAAATACCGTATTTAACATAAGTAGCCCGCTCGTTTTTTTCGTCGGTAATTCCCCACGTCTCAAACAATCTGTCTCTGGCTTCAGCAGATAACTGTTCGTTAGGTGTTGCCCATTCTGGAGCCGCACCTACTTTATCAACCGCCACCCCTTCCACAATACAAGGAGCATTTGCCCAATTGATCAAAACGTCTGCATCTACCCAGACTACTCGATCGTACTTCTGGACAGATTCCTCGCCGAGGATCAGGCACTTTTGCCAGCAGGGCGATCGCTTTTTAGCTCGTTCGGAATCATCTAAAGGATTTGAAATACAAATAATATCATATCCGTGGCGATCGGCATACTTTTGCCAGTTCGATTGGCACAAACTGTGCCAGTTATTCCTATGCTTTTGGCCAATTACCAGCGTTACTATGGCTTTAGAATTCGTCATCTTTCCTGCTATCCTCCACCATTTTAATTAACAACATCAGCAGTCATAAACGATTTAAACTCATCAAAAGTCAAAATCATCACAGCCGCTATGAATGCCAGTGTATCAGTCTTCGTCTGATAGGGCAAAAATCTATAGCGAAAAGCAGCCATTTTCGGGTTCTTCTCTTGATAGATCATGTCTTGGGCAAAGTTGCCCCACCGCTCGTCTATTAAATCCATTGTCATGCCAGCATGACCGGAAGGCAGCAGCATATTGGAGCCGTGCAGGCCTATTACTAAACGGCTATCAGCATAAATTTGACAAATTTCCTGCTCTATTTTTTCATTAAACATCTCAACCCTACAATCTTCAATCCATTCGGGGAACTGAGTCTTTGTACCTAAACCTGCTACTGCAAATTTTGCCGGCGGTACGCGCGATCGAATTCCCTCAAATAACCGTCGCACCTGCCAATTTTGCACCGCCAGCCCAATTGACAGCAAATTCAGCTTTCTCAGAACTCGGAACAGCAAACTGTTGATAAAAAGCCGGTCTTCCCGCCAAATAAAAGTAATTTGTATTTCTTCTCCCTCAAAGTTGTGCTTGGGAACTCTAGTAAACCGCGTGATGTCGAACTGACTCGGATGAGAATAGGCTTCGCTGACATAAACTTGCTCGAAGCGTTTCATTTCTTCCTCAACAAATTCGGAGAAGCTAGGATAATAATCTCGACCATTTTTTAAAGAAATAGGAACTGTCCAGACTTCAGCGACTCCATCGGGAACCATCCACCTCAAGAACTTAGGTACTATTACCACTAACCCGCAGTCGGGGTTAGACTCCAAATGTCTTTGTGCGTTCAGCAACTTTAACAGCGAGTGACCGTAAAGAAAGTCAATACAGTTTAAAATAATCACCCGCTGGCAGGAATTGAAGATTTCTTTGGTAATTTCAAGTTTTTCGTTTCGAGGATTTTGGAGTGAATTTAGCAACGGTTTTCCCAACCATTCCCCAGCGTAACTGTTGTCGGAAACTACCTCTTTTTTTGCTAAATCAATTTGCAGCGAGTTGTTATAGCTATGACCGACTCTCAATACATCGATTATTTCACTGCCAGAGTCGTTTGATTTAAATTCTACACAAATGTGCATACCCTGCCACAAAATTTTTTCCGGCTGTAGAGCCATCCCCGATGACGGGCAATTATATTTATGCTGAATGTGTGGTTTAATTTCAATCATTTTACTAATCCTATTAATCGGAAAGCAGCCTTGTACAAGTTGAGCGACCGCCAAATTAATTTCCCAAAAGGACGCAATTCTTTAATCAGGAAATTGACTAAGATAATCACGTAAAAATAAGTAATCAGAGTAGCAGCAGTTGCACCAAAAGCTCCATAAGTAGGAATCAGAAGCCAGTTTAACCCTATATTTAAAATCGAGCCGATTACAGTCAAGTAAAGACTGTAGCGCAACTGACCCTCGATCGTAAAATAGGTGTTGCGCGCTACTCCAAAGTTACTTCCAAACTGCGCCCAAACATAGATTCCCAGTACCGCTGCTGACTTAGCATAATTTTCACCGTAAAGCAGGTTCACTATCCACGGAGAAAGTAATGAAATGGGGATGGCCACCCCCAACCATAAAAACATCATAGTATCGCAATAAATTTGAAATTTATTGAGATATTCTTCATAATTTCTCTCTCTCAAATTTGCTAATTTGGGAAAAATAGATCCGGATATGATCATCGGCAAAAAATCGCAGACTTCGGAAATTTTAACCGCAGCCGCATAATATCCCAGTTCAGCATTTTGATTCATCGCACCCAGCATTAGCTGATCGGTTTTAGAGTACAAATAAACTGCCAATCCCGACACCATTATCGGCCAACTCTCCGCCAACAGTTCCTTGCCGCGGGCCCAACTGAATTGCCAATCCTTAATTTTATTGCCGGTCAACTGATAAAAATATAGATAAGCCATGCCTGCGATCGCCACTTCTGCCAATCGAATGCAGGCGAAGGCAAGCAGGGGGGCTTTAATTGTAACTAATCCAATTCTGACTGCTGCAACGAAAAAAGATACTGAATTCTTCGCCAAAACTGTATATTTTGACTGGACTTGAGACTGGAACCAAAAATTGATCGCCTCAAAAGCCTGAAAGATAGTTCCGGCGGCGATGATGCCCACCAGCCAGCGAGTCAAATCATCGTCAGGCTTGAATAGCGAAATCACGGTGACAGTTAACAGCAGAGTGATGCAGCCGCCAGTAAACTGCATCCCGAAGGCAGTCCCCAGGGTTTCGTTTTTGCATTCAGGATTGCGGGCGATATCGCGGATGACGATGCTGCCCAACCCCATTGTTGCTACCGAACTAAAGACGGACACAAAGGCGATCGCGTAGTTCAGCAAGCCAAATTGAACGGGTCCCAGATAGCGTGCCACCCACAGCCCTACCACCAAACCCAGACCCATCTGCAAAATTTGGTCAGTGAACAGCCACGCCAGATTCACGAGTACCTGACGGAGACCTGGCCCGATTTTTTGACTTGCCGCAGTTAGCTTATCTAACATCAGGAAGTTTTGAGTCCTTATAATAAATAAATATGTTTTTTGAGCGATCGAGAATCAATTAACCAGCCGGATTGTTACGATACTATCATAACCTTTGGCAGTAATTAAACATTTATTGAAAAAGTTCTAAGTAGAAGGAAGAATGCAGAATAAATACGCACGAAGCTCGATCGCGAGCCGTGTTTGGCTTTTAATTAGGTGAATTTACTTAGCTTTTCTGGGCAATATTTTTTCGAGGATTTGAGGAGCGCAGGCCAGCATCGGGTGGATGCTATATGTGCGCGAGGTTTGGTTTGATTTCAATCACCCGATCGCTCGGAGCAGCCGAGAAGCTGCTTTGTATAGATTCAACGAACCAATAATTAAACTTCCGAAAGGTTTTAATTCTTTGATGTAAAAATTAACTAAAATACTTACGTAAAAATAAGTAATTAAAGTTGCCACTGCCGCTCCCAAGGCTCCGTATTGAGGAATTAGTAGAGCGTTCAATACTATATTAAAAATTGAGCCGACCCAAGTCAAGTAAAGATTGTATCGCAGTTGACCTTCGAGAGCAAAATAGGTATTTCTAGCTATGCCGAAGTTGCTGCCAAATAGAGTCCAGATGTAGATTGACAGCAGCCAGCCAGAAGCTGCATATTGCTCGCCGTAAATAGTCTGGACGATGACAGGAGCCAGCAGAGAGATTGGCGCTGCTACTGCCAACCCCAAAAATAACATGGCATCGGAATATATCTGAAACTTTTTGAGGTATTCGGGATAATCTTTTTCTCTTAACTGTGCGAGTTTCGGGAAAATAGAAGACGCGACAACCAGCGGCAAGAAATCGCAAATTTCTGATATTTTAACTGCAACTGTGTAATATCCCAACTCAGTTTTATCGAAAGAACCGAGCATGATCAGATCGATTTTGGAATAGATAAAAATCGCCAAGCTAGCCAGAATCACTGGTTTGCTTTCCTGAAGCAGTTGTTTCCCGCGCTGCCAACTGACTCGCCACAACTTGAAATCATTGCCCCTGCTTTGATAGACAAGCGCGATCGCCAATCCCCCCAAAGCCGCCTCTGCCAAAATCACCCAAGCAAAAGCAATCAGCGGTGCTTGGAGTTGAATCAATCCGATGCGGATACCTGCAATCAGTAAAGATACGCAGTTTTTAGCAACAGCAGTATACTTAGATTGAACTTGCGACTGAAACCAAAAGTTGATTGTTTCAAAGGATTGAAACATAGTTCCGGCTGCAACGATTGCTACCAGCGCCAGAGTTAAACTGTTGGAGGGATTCAGTAGGGCGATCGCACCCGCCGCCAGCAGTAAAGTAATGATTCCCCCTGTTAGTTGTATGACAAAAGCAGTCCCCAGAGCCTCTTCCTTGCATTCGGGATCGCGAGCAATATCCCGCACTACCAGAGTACCCAATCCCATCGACGCTGCCGAAGCAAACAGGGATACCAGGGCGATCGCGTAATTGAGCAAGCCAAATTGTGTCGGGCCCAGATAGCGAGCCACCCACACCCCCACAAACACACCCAAACCCACCTGCAAAATTTGGTCAGTCAGCCGCCCAACCAGATTGTCAATCAACGCGCCCGTGCCGGCGGCTAGCTTTTGACTTAGCGCAGTTAGCTTATCTAGCATCAGAAAGTTTTGAGTCCTTAATCCGACATAAATATAATTTTTGAGCGCCGGGGAATTAATCAAAAACCAGGCTCATTCATATGGTATATCATAGTTCTCTGGATTTTTAACTTCTGCAAGTTAATCGGGATTGAATCTGGATGCAGGTTGTGGCGGCAAATCCCCACCGTAACTGCGGCGGTTGTTGGATGAAGATTTGCCACTATCGATACAGAGTCTAACTGTTAGCAACACGTAAGCAAGCCAAGCATCTCCAAGCTCACCTAGAGAGCCTTCAGTAATGTTATTTAATATGATAAACACCAAGTAAATAATCGGTATTCCCGATTCAGCTAGCGGGCTGCGGCTCAGTTGCCGAACTGCAAAACTTAGATTAGTAAACAGGGAAAACAAAATCAATAAAAGTCCCGGATAACCGAAAGATAGCAGTATTGCTATAGCACCGTTGTGAGCAGTTTTTGGTTGAAATCCATTCGGAGTATATATGAAATAAGCTGGAGTTTGCTCGCCAATTTCTTCTTGCTGAAAAAATCCATCAAATCCATACCCAAACCAAGGGCGCTGATTTGCCGCATCGAGCAATTGCGGCCAAAACTCCGTCCGTCCAGTCAGCGTCAAATCTTTTCCCAATCCCCCGACAACAATAGACTCTAAGTTGTCTATGATATAAACGCTGCTAATAATCCCCAAGACGGTAAACCCGACAATACAAGTAAAAGCCCATTGAAACTTTAACTTGCTCAAGAAACTTAAAGATGATACTATAACTACGAGCATCAAACTATTAACTAGAGAACTCCCGGAGCTAGTAGCTCTAACCAAATAAAAGGAAAACAACATGAACCCCAGAGCTATCCAGCGTTCTTTCTGAGTTTTTGCACCTTGAGAATAGTGGAGGTACCAAAGTGCTGTACTCACAACCATGAGGCTGCCGAAAGCATTTTTGTGGCTGGTAATTCCGGCAAATTCTTTTGCCACACGCGGGTACCGCAAAACGCTAACTATGGCGAGCGAAGTATAGCCCCAACGCAGCAACCGAGATAATTCCGGCCACTCGTACCGCGCACCCAGATAAAAACTAAAGAGCGTAAATCCTGTAAATGCTATCCCGGCTTTCAGGGTAATTTCGGGAACTAACGACCACAGCGTCGATGTTATTGGCAGCAAACAATACAGCGAAAAACCCGGATTTCTCAAAACCAAAAAGTATAAGGCTTCGACAAATTGATTTTTGAAAAAATTAATAAATCTCCCGGACAGAACAAAGATTACCCAGGGATAAAAAACCCAGGGAAGTTTGGCGACATTACTGTCACCACCAGCAGCAGCAAGATTGATAAAATGTAAGTAGTTAAATGGAGGCAGGTTGACGTGGGGCGATACGAATACGAAACAAACAGCAAACCATTTTTCCCAGAGCAAGCCGATATTTTTTTTGGAGGCTAACTGAAAAATTAAAATCGTGCTAATTAATGCCAAAGAGGCCAATAAATACAGCAAGAAAGTATTGCCGAAAATTAGCTCCCTAATCATTCTTGCCATAAAAGGATACCTTTTTGATGAAAATATTAATCGATCGGCAGGCTAATTCCACCAAGTTAACAAGAAACCGAGGCTGTTGTCGCCCGATCGCCCGCCATGCCTGCGGCGCTGCATCTAAACTGTAGGTGTCGGCTTTCCCTAGTGTGCGATCGGGCGAAAATTCGACGAGATTGATGGAGATATGCTAGCTGAGATAGCCAACACCCAAAAAGCTAAAAGCATCCTGCTGTATTCTAGTTTGTTGTTGCCGGCGCTGATTCGGGGAGGGAAAATCTACAGCCTCCAGTCTGGCGCTGACAATTGTGGCTGATTTTTGGGTAGTGCTGCCGGTGGAGATGGCATTTGAATTGTGACCGATTAAACTAAGGAAGTATCCCCAAAGAAAATAGGTAGCCCGTGGTTAACGCCGATTTTCGCAAACAAATCACCGCGCCAGTCTTGAGTTTGACATTGTGCGCGATCGCCGCCAACGGTATTGCGGCGGCCGGATTTCCCCTGAGTGCGATCGCCCGGGTGCCATTGCGGCCCGGCTCCGTCACAGCACAATTAGGGAACTCTGGACGATCGGCCGAAAGCTACAAACTCGGCGGTGGCGATCGTATTCTAGTAGAAATACTCGAAGTACCGGAGCTGACGCGCAACTACGAAATCCTGTCCGACGGTTCAGTCAACCTGCCGCTGATCGGGCTGGTTTCCGTCCGCGGCCGCACTTTAGTCGAAGCCACCAACATCATCCGCAGCGCCTACCTGCGCGTCCTCAAAGACCCCGCAGTCACAGTCAGCCTCGTAGCGGCCCGCCCGCTGAACGTCGGCGTCATCGGAGAAGTCACCAGGCCCGGAAACTTCACCATCACCCTAACTTCAGGCCCGGGGGTGACGCCCTCAGTTCAGTACCCCACCGTCACTCAAGCGATCCGACTTGCAGAAGGCGTTACGGGTGTCGCCGACATCCGCAACATCCGCGTCCGCCGCCCGCAACCAGACGGCCCGGATCGAGTGCTCAACGTCAACTTATGGAAATTTTTGCAAGAAGGAGACATCTCTCAAGACATCATTTTGCAAGACAGAGACACGATCGTGATTCCCACAGTCGCCAACTTCAACCAAGCAGAAGCCCGCCAATTTGCGATCGCCAACTTTTCGCCGCCGCCAGAAAAACCTCGATCGATCTCGATCGTCGGCCAAGTCACCCGGCCGGGGGCTTACGTAGTCATCGGCGGCAACACCAACAGCGACCTCAGCCGAGAAGGCTTCCCCACCGTCATCCGCGCCATTCAGCTAGCCGGCGGCATCACCTCCGAGGCCGACATCCGACAAATCCAAGTGCGGCGCGTCACCAGAAGAGGCGAACAAATTATCCCAGTCAACCTGTGGCAGTTCCTAGAGTCCGGCGACGGCGCCCAAGATACAATCCTGCAGCAGGGAGACACGATCGTCGTTCCCAAAGCCACGATTGTCAACCCCGCAGAAGCCGGCATACTCGCCAACACAAACTTTGCTCCCCCCGGCATTAACATTTTCGTAGTAGGAGAAGTCACAACATCCCTCGATCCGTTGAGACTCCCAGCCAATGCCACCCTGAATCAAGCTTTAATTTCCAGAGGATTTTTTGGTTACGGCAATACCAGAGCTCAAAGGCAGAAAGTTGAGCTCGTCCGCCTCAATCAGGACGGTACAGCTACTAAACGGACGATCGAAGTCGATTTAACCCAAGGAATTAACGAAGAAATCAATCCCCAACTCCGCAACAACGACATGATTATCGTATCCCGCACCGGTCTGGTGAAGTTAGTAGACCGCATGAACAACATCATCGGGCCTGTCGGGCCTGCTACGGGAGTATTCAATTTCCTCAACATTCTCCGATCGTTATTCAGGTAAGAACGCCAGGGTGAGGTGGATAATTCCTAGCAAAGGCTAGAATAAACTAAACAATAAGATGAGACAGTCGCCGCCAGCCAGCTTCAAAAATATCAACTTCAAAAATATCAACCTCAAAAATACCCAGGCTGAATATGGATAGCAGACAAGATTACCAACCCTTCACACCCAAATCAAATGGCCAACGGCCGGACTTTTCGGCTCATAACTACAGAGATACGTTCCCCCAGGAGACAGAGGAAGAAAAGTTAGACTTGTCCTGGCTCGCAGGCGTCCTGCGCCGCCGCTTCCCAGTAATGGCTGCGGCCACCATTGCTTTGAGCGCCCTCGCCGGAACAGCGATCGTTATCACTTCTAAAGCTATCACAATCGAGTATGAAGGCTCCTTTTCCCTGTTAGTAGAACCGGCCACCGCTGAAGGTTTGCTATCCAAACAATTAGACAACACCGTAGCGGCCGACTTAGCAAAAATTAATATAGAAGGAATTAGTTTAGTAGACTACGAAACCCAAATTAGGATTTTGCGAAGTCCCAAAATGATGGACCCAGTAGTGAAGGAGTTGCGAACTTGGTATCCCAAAATTACCTATAGCGAGCTCATGTCTAAACTGTCGATCAGCCGCATCAGTTACACGAAAGATGGCAAACAGCAAGGCACAAAAATTTTAGAAGTTCGCTACAAAGATTCAGAACCAAAAAAGATTTACGGCGTATTGGATAAAATTTCTAAAGCTTATCTAGAGTACAGCTTGCAGCAGCGCCTGACGGGTATCAATCAAGGCATTAAATTTATAGATATGGAGATGCCCAAGCTCCGAGAAAGAGTCGAAGTTCTGCAACTGCAAGTCCAAAGACTGCGGCAGCAAAGCAACTTGTTTGACCCCCAGCTAGAGGGAAAATCTCTGTCAGAACAAGTTCAAAGCATTCGAGGTCAGCAAGTAGGAATCCGAGTCCAGCTAAAAGGAATGCGTAACCTCTACCAAAGCTACGAAAAATTGCTCGCAGAAAATAATCCCCAAGGGTTGCTGATGACCCAAGGACAAGCTTACGCAGGACTGCTAGGTCAAATCCAGAAAGTAGACTCGGATTTGTCATATAAATTAGCTCAGTACAGAGAAGATAGCTTGCCAGTTTTAGCACTGCGAAAAACTAGGGAAGAATTGATTTTAACCGCGAGTCAACAAGCAAAAGAAGTGGTGATGGGAAATTTAGAGACCCAAATCAAAGAATTTGAAGCGCGCGATCTAGAAATGACTGCTTTGCAAAAGGATCTCAACCAAAAAATTAGAAATTTTTCAGTGACAACGCGGCAATACGACAATTTACAGCGGGAACTGCAAGTAGTGACTAAGAGTTTGTCGGACTTCTTGGGAAAACGAGAAGCCTTGCGGATTGATGCAGCTCAGCAGCAAATACCTTGGGTGCTGATCAATCCTCCAGAAATTCCGCTAGACAAAGTAGGCAATTTTGTCACAGCTACGGTCAAACAAACCAAAAAACAGTTAGCGCTGGCGGTAATTTTAAGCGGTCTGCTGGGGATAGCAGTTGGCTTGCTCGTAGAGGTGCTAAATAATGTTTTCCACACTCCAGAATCGCTGAGAACAGCCACAAGATTGCCGGTGCTAGGGGTGATTCCGTTTACCAAAAAAGTCAAGCGCAAGCGGGCCCCCAGACCTAGGAAACTGACATCAGCTCGATCGAACTCGAAGTCAAAAGTCCAAGTTGTCGAACCAATCGAAGTCACGCCGACTGCTCCGATGGAGGGTTTTGCCAAAAGTATTTTTAGCGACTTGGACTATCAATTTTTAGAAGCATTTCGATCGCTCTACACGAACATTCACTTGCTAAGTGCAGGTAGGACAATTCGATCGCTCTTAATCAGTTCGGCAGCAGCCGGAGACGGTAAATCTACAGTAGCTTTGCACCTGGCCGCCACAGCAGCAGCAATCGGACAGCGAGTATTGTTAGTAGATGCAGATTTGCGCTGCCCGCAACTGCACGCTAAGCTAGGACTGCCAAACGTGCGGGGCCTCGGCGATGCCATCTCCACCGATATCAGCCTCAACGACGCGATTCAACGAGCCCCGAACCAAGAAAATTTGTTCGTACTCACCGCCGGTCAAATTCCCCCCGATCCGATCAAGCTGCTTTCTTCCAAAAAAATGCAGTATCTGATGGAGCAATTTCAAGCATTTTTTGACTTAGTGATTTATGACAGCCCCCCACTATCAGGCTTAGCAGACGCCCACTTGATCGCGGCTCGCACCGACGCTACGATTACGATCGTGCAAATGGCCAAAACAGACCGATCGCAAGTTCGCAAAGTTTTAGAAGAATTAAAAATTTCTGGAGCTTCCGTCTTGGGAATCGTAGCTAACGGCTGCAAAGACTCGAATCACAGCTACCGGCAGCGCCCGGTCGGTTTAGACACGCTCTACGACCAAAAACTATCAGCTTTAGGTACAAAAAATCAAAATTAGATTAATTTTGATGCCTGCGGCGGGCCCGCCGCCGCAGGTGCGGGAAACGGACAGCCTCGCAGCCCCTTGATTTTTTCACAAAGGTATCATTTGAGTAAAGAAAATGATAGACTAACGGACAGAGCCTCGCGTGTCAACCGAGATTGCGCGGATCTTTAAGATTTCGCGATAATTACTTAGAAAATGATTGGGAAATGAGCAAACGTGGGTAAACTACATCTAGCAGAGCGCAATCTCGATCGAGAAAAGACACCTTTGAAGGCTAACGTTAATGTGAACAACGTTTCAACCCAGAAACTTGGTAGGGATTATTCTATGAGTACAGTTATGGTTGTTGACGATAGCGTCACTCTGCGGGAGATGATCGCCGACTTGCTCAAAGGTAGGGGACTCAACGTCACGGTAGCTAGCGATGGCGTAGAAGCTCTAGAGCAAATCAAGGCCAACCGCCCGGATTTAGTCGTTCTGGATATCGTGATGCCCCGGATGAACGGCTACGAAGTCTGTCGCCGGCTCAAAAGCGACCCCAAAACTCAGAATTTGCCGGTGGTAATGTGTTCGAGCAAAAGCGAAGAGTTCGATCGATACTGGGGAATGAAACAAGGAGCCGACGCTTACATCGCCAAGCCATTTCACCCTCAAGAATTGGTGGGAACTATCAAGCAACTGCTGCGTGGTTGAGATTGAGGAATAGGGACAGAAAAAAATGTTTTGAGTGCTGCCGATTTCTGCTCCCGCAGCCTCTCTAAACTATTCGATTGACAATAGTCCAAACATCCCCGTCCGATCGCACGTAGGGAACAGAAATACTTTTAAAACCCGTAATAAAAGGTTTGTAATAAACCTGCCAGTAGCAGGGACTAATTTGGTCGGCGATGGCTTTAAGATCCTTCACTTCGGCCGCTAGTTCGGCTGCGAGTTCGTTAATCCGTTCGGCGTGTCCGCGAGCGAGAACTCTTCCCTCTTGCACTTGCTGCTCCATCGGACTAATTCTTTGCAAATTTACCGACTGCTGCTGTTTTTGACTCAATTGAGCAGACAAAGCTGCGATCGCATCATCTATCCCCTTGACTTCTGCCGACACTTCTGCTGTTTCCCTTGCGTGACGGCGGTAAGCATCGGCAATCGCTTGGGGCGAATCGCTGGCGGGTTCAGCAGCGCCAATACTAAGCTGCTGGCGTTCCCGGCGCAACGCCTCAATCTGAGAGAAAATTGCCTCTATGTCTGTCTGAAGTTTGTCCACTTAGATTACCGCGTGGTTTTTGGATATTAGCATATTACCACAAACCAATCATATTAATTTTGTTAGTTGTTAGTTGTTAGTTGTTAGTTGTTAGTTGTTAGTTGTTAGTTATTAGTTATTAGTTATTGGTTGTTAGTTATTGGTTATTAGTTATTGGTTGTTAGTTATTAGTTATTAGTCATATCAAATCCGCTAACATCCCAATTGTAAAATCTAGTCAGCAGTCAACAGTCAACAGTCAACAGTCAACAGTCAACAGTCAGCAGTCAACAGTCAACAGTCAACAGTCAACAGTCAACAATCAACAGTCAACAATCAACAGTCAACAGTTAACAGTCAACAATCAACAATCACTGACGCTGCAAACGGAAACGATATTATTAATTGAGTTGTTTAAATTGTTAGCGCTTGTGGCTTCAAGCTGACTATAGCCTCCACCAAGACATCGGGTTGCACGGGTTTAGCTAAATGCCGATCGAAACCAGCTTTCAAAGCCCGATCGCGGTCTTCATCCCTAGCATAAGCCGTCAGGGCGATCGCCCGCAATTTCCCTCCGCTTTCGGCTGCCAAACAGCGCAGCTTTCTCATCAGCGAATAGCCGTCTTCCTCCGGCATTCCGATATCGCTCACCAAAACATCCGGCACCAAGGCCGAAACCGCCTCTAAAGCCTCAGCAGCAGAGGATGCAGCCCTGACAGCGGCCCCAGCATCTGCCAACAAAAACATCATAAATTCCCGCGAATCAACCTCGTCATCCACCAGCAAAACCTTAACTCCCCGTAAATTACCACCGCCCGCCAACAACTGTGCTTCTTGGCGGGCGATCGAATTTACATCAATTGAAGGAAGGCGGAAAGTAAAAGTCGAGCCCATATCGAGTCCAGGGCTGCTCGCCCAAACCCTGCCGCCGTGAAGTTCCACCAACTGCCGGACAATTGACAGCCCCAGCCCCAAACCGCTATGATTGCGAGTAATCGTAGCATCGGCTTGCCGGAAAGACTCAAACACGTAGGGCAAAAAATTGGCAGCAATCCCAATTCCCGTGTCGGTAACTGTCAGCTCAACCTCCGAATCAACACGCTGCAAGCGAATAGAAACTCTCCCGGCGCGCGGGGTAAACTTAATCGCATTCGCCAGCAAATTCCAAATCACCTGCTGCAAGCGGCCGGGGTCTCCCGACACCAAAAATCTCGGATTTAACTGAGATTCCAGATTGCCAGAAACCTCGCGAGTGTCGCAAAATTCAGCAGTGTCCAAGCCCAAATCGACAATTGCCAACTGCAACTCGATCGACTTAGCATCTGCCGCCAAACCCACGGTATTCACCGCTCCTTCCACCATCGAAATCAAATTTACCGGACAAGGATTTAAAGTCAACTTGCCGCGAATAATTCTAGAAATATCCAGCAAATCTTCAATCAATTGAGTTTGCAACTTAGCGTTGCGTTCAATAGTGGACAGTGCCCGCTCAGTCACAGCGGGAGTGAAACTGCGGTTTCGCAGCAGTTGTGCCCAGCCCAAAATCGCGTTTAAGGGCGATCGCAGCTCGTGAGAAAGAGTGGCCAAAAACTCATCTTTCATGCGATTTGCCTGCTGAGATTCCTGATAGAGTCGGGCATTGTCGATCGCCGCCGACACCGCCTGAGCCCACTGCATTAAAATACTTTCGTCATCTTCCCCAAACTCCCCGTCGTACTTGTCCGACAACTGAATCAATCCCAGATTTTTGCCGTCCCGAGCCGTCAGCGGTACCGCCAGCCAGCCCCGCATCGGCGGATGCTTCCCCGCAGCCTTGCCGAACCCGCGCCAGGCCGAGTGAGCCTCTAACTCGCTTTGAGTCATCCGCATCGCCCGTTGCTGCTGGCAAACTTCGCGGTAAATGCCCGTACCGTCTGGTTCTTGGGAGTAATTTTGCCACTGGGTGTATTTTTCCGACAGCGAAAACTTGTTAATTCCCGCATCCCAGTTGGCCGCAGGGGTGAGATTGACGGCTGCTTGGTGGGCTTCGAGAATCGAGCGGGCGCTATCTGCTGCTAGCTGAAGTATTTCCTCCACCGACAGCGTAGAGTTGATTGCAACTGAGGCGGAGGTTAATTTTTGGAGGCGCACCACATACGAGCGCTGGCGCCCCAAAGCCTGCAATCGCTCATATTCTAACTGTTTGCGGGCCGTAATGTCGATCGCCGCGCCGAACAGCCGCACCGGTTTCCCGGATGAGTCAAAAACCACCCGCCCTTTCTCGTGAAGCCAAATCACCGAACCGTCGGGTATAACGTGGCGGTGTTCCGACTCGTAAACTCCCGGGCCGCTGAGTGCAGCCTCCACATCTGCCAAAAAGCTGTCGCAATCATCTGGATGCACCGCATTCTTTTTTTGCTCAAAAGTACCGACGGCGCTGTCCGGGCCCAAACCAATATGTGTTTCGGCATTGTACGAACGGCGGACTTCCCCGGAAGCAATATCCCAGGTAAAAGCGACGGTGTTAGCTGCTTCTAGGGCAAAGCGCAAATTTTCCTCGCTTTCGTGTATTCTGGCGGAGGATAATTTGCGATCGGTAATATCCCAAACCACGCCGATCGATCGTACAGATTTACCGCTACCATCATCAAAAAACTTGCCCCTACCCGCGATCCAGTGCCAGCTCCCGTCGGGCCAAATCACTCTATATTCGTGCTGGTATTCTCTTTTGTTTTCTAAAGCAAAGGCAAGAGCTTGGGAAATAGAGTCCAAATCATCCGGGTGAACGCAGGCAGAAAACGCTGCGTAAGTTCCCGCAAAACTGCCTTTTTCCAACCCAAATAACTGTTCGTGTCCTTCCGACAAAACCACCTCGCCAGTTAATATATTCCAATCCCAAGTTCCCATTTTCGAGGATTCGATCGCCAATCTCAGCCTTTCTGAGGAAAGTGCCAACTGCGCCGAGGTTTTCGCGCCGTTGTCGCGCAACTGCTGTTTTTCCAAGGTTTCGGCCACAGTCCCCGCCAGCCGCTGGAAGTGCCACCCTTTGAACACGTAATCGCTCAAACCCGCTTTCATCGCTTCGACTGCCACTTGTTCGCTGCCGCTGTCGGTACACATAATTACCGGACAATTTGGGTAGCGGCTTTGAACTTGCTTGAAAATAGTTAATCCGTCGCTCCAGCGCACTTGGTACTCGGTAATTACCAGGTCAAAACCCCCTGCTGCGAGGATTTGTTCGAGAGTTCGGGCATCAATCGCCGACTTGATTTCTAAATCGGGAAAACTTTTCCTCAATTCTCGATCGATCGTCAGGCGATCGTTGGGGTTGTCGTCGATCAACAAAATACATAGCATTGGGCTTTTACTTGTTGTATTGGCACAAATATCATTAAATATAAGAATATGTTATTTAAGTGGCAGAGATTTTTAATATTTTCTCCGGTCAATTCGACTGGAAAATAGGTTAATTGCATTTACTTTTATGTGATTGTATCACAGCTCGCAATATCATCAACATTTTTTTTGGATTCGGATATAATCCCGCCCGCCAGCATATTAATTAAGGGATTTTAGCAGAGATAAAAGATCCGGCTGGGGTGAGAATAATGCAAGATATCAGTTCTATTTCACTATACTATTTCACTATACTACTGTTTTGTGATTTGTTCTGCATCCAGCAGTGAGGAAGCGGGCAGATCGATACTTTTAGCTACAGCACAATACTGTTAAAACCTTTTTCTCCGCAACCTCATCTTTTGAATTTGTTAAATCGGGTACATTACCCGTTGCCGAACTTCTGTTAAATCCGTGAAACTTGTTAAATACGCTACGCAATCTGTTGCCGAATTTGCTTTTTCAAGACTCGCACTTGCGTAATTTTACTCTGAATCGAGTACAGTTTCCCAGAGTCGATTCCAGCCCGATCGCGCCCCCCATCCGATCGGCTCCTTTGCGAGCAATTGCCAGCCCAATAGCCGTCACCGGATACGCTTCTCGACCAATAATTTCAAAGGTGGTACCCGCCACGTACTCGATCCGTGGAATCAATCGGGAGCATCTGGAATCTCAAATCTAAAATCGAATGACCCTGCAGGCGATCGAACAACCCAAACAACCCAAAAATCCTATC
The DNA here is from genome assembly GCF_049646505.1 of Microcoleus sp. Lineage (GTDB taxonomy): Bacteria > Cyanobacteriota > Cyanobacteriia > Cyanobacteriales > Microcoleaceae > Microcoleus. Next base: position 27,935 of record NZ_JBARVX010000100.1, on the reverse strand, counting down.
TCAATATTTTTGAACAAGACCAATACCGTTGTCTTCTACCCAAAGATAGTTGACACTCCCCAATCTCAAGACGCGGGGATTCTTCAGGACAAACTTTGGGGGATGATATCCGCCCAAAGTTTAATTCTTAAACAGTTTGTCAGCAACCCGCTACTCACTCGTTCTGCATATTGAGTCTGTGGCTACTTGTGACTTTATAATGATATTTACCGCACCGTTAATTTTTGCATCGCTCGAGGGCGCGCGTCTTGGAACGGTACAAACCTCCTTTGATTCTTTTACCTGAAAACTTCCAACTGTCGGGTTTTTCACCGACTCTTGCTGGCAGAAAGTCTCGGTCTAAGAAGCTAGATTTTGAGGTATAAGATTCGTCTTGTTCTACAAATTGCCATTTTCTTATATAGTGTCGTTCCTGGTCGCATTCTCATCGATCGGGAGAGGGCAGACATACAATTTCTCGCTGCGAGCAAAGCTTTATTCGCCAGTTTCTGTTGCATCGCTTTTGCTACTTTGACAATTGCCAATCGCGGCGCAAAAAAGGAGTTTTTACCTATTGATTTTTGTTGATTTCTGGAATATACTATTAGATAATGGAAGTGGTAACACAAATTTAAAAAATGCCACCACTTCCATTATCTAAATAATACATTGTCAATCTTGCGCTGTCAAGCTTTTGACCCAAAAAAAAAGGCGAATTTTTAATACTTTCTTAAAAAATAATTGTATTAGAGGTAGGGGAGAAATTAACAGAAGAGAAACGGCTGCCGATCGCAAATATTTTGAAGATAGGAGAGCGATTGTGGCAATTGTAGTCTAAAGTGTGTTTGGGTTGGAGACGATCGCACTGCACGGAAAAAAGGATAATTTCGAGTGCAGTAGCGAGCAAGAGCAGTGCAGGAGGCAGCGGAACCGAGAAAGCGGGTTTTGGAACAGAAATTGAGGGTTTTGGGCAAATACTGTAGTCAAAAACCGGGTTTCTCGTCGTCCGCGCGCGATCGGCAACTAAAGAGAATTAGGCAATAACAGCGGCTTTCATTGTCAAAATGCGATCGATCGCATCCTCAACTACTTTATCTGGAGTCGAAGCACCAGAAGTAACGCCCACCACAATATTACCGTCAGGCAGCCAATTTTGGGTGACGGTCAAATCTCCCCCCAAAGGCTTGTGTTCGATGCGATTTCCCGGCAAGATGCGATCGGCAGAATCAATGTGATAAGAAGGAAGAGTTTTGTCGATCGCAATTTCCTGCAAGTGAGTAGTATTAGAAGAATTAAAACCGCCAATTACCAGCATCAAATCCAACTTTTCCTCAACCAAACTCAGCATAGCATCTTGACGTTCCTGAGTTGCATCGCAGATCGTATTAAAACTCAGAAAATGTTCGTTAAGATTAGACGGCCCAAACTTCCGCATCATCGTCTTTTCAAACAACTTACCAATGTTCTCAGTTTCAGTTTTGAGCATAGTAGTTTGGTTGGCAATCCCTACACTTTCCAAATCCACATCTGGGTCAAAACCAGCAGAACAGGCCTTGCTAAACTTAACAAGAAACTCAGCGCGATCGCCTCCGTGCAAGATATAATTGCTGACATATTCAGCTTCCTGCAAATTCAGGACAATCAAATACTTATCAGCAAAAGAGCTAGTAGCAACAGTTTCCTCGTGCTTGTACTGACCGTGAATAATCGAAGTATAATCTTTCTTCTTGTGCTTCTCAACAGTATTCCAAACCTTAGAAACCCAAGGACAAGTAGTATCAACAATCTTGCAGCCTTTATCATTAAGCAACTGCATTTCTTGAACGCTCGCCCCAAAAGCCGGTAAAATCACCACATCACCGCTACCGACAACCGAAAAGTCTTTTTGTCCCTTTTCAACAGCAATAAAACCAACCTCCATATCGCGCAAATGCTGATTGACAGAAGGATTGTGAATAATTTCATTAGTAATCCAAATCCGTTCGGACGGGAAATGCTGGCGAGTTTCGTAAGCAATAGCCACAGCGCGTTCCACGCCCCAGCAAAAGCCAAAAGCCTCAGCCAGCCGGATCGTGACGGCACCGCGCTCAAGCCTGTAATTGTTGTCGCGAATTTGCTGGATCAGACTGCTTTGATAAGCTGTCTGCATCACGTCAGCTACCTCAGCTTCGTGTCCGAAACCCTTGCGGTGGTAGTTTTCAGACTGTTGGAGCGATCGTTTAAAAGCTTTAGTATCCATGCGGTATTGAGTTGAAATCTAGGTTGATTACCTTTGATTTTAGAAGGCCTGGGGGCGATCGGGATTATTTGCTTCAGTAGGGAGGGATGAGATATGCTATTTGTGCGATCGACACAGTGAGAGGGAAGAGGGAATGAACCGCGAAGACGCGTTAGGCTTTCGCCGCGCGTAAGCGCTAGGACACGAAGGAAGAAGAAAGAAGAATGAGAGAATTGGGCGAACAGGTAGAACAGTTGGCTTATAGAGCGATTGGGGCCGCGATCGAGGTGCATCGGCTGTTGGGCCCAGGATTTTTAGAATCAGTGTATCAGGAATCCTTAGAAGTTGAATTTGGGATGCGGGGGATAGCTTGTCACCCTAAAAAGCCAGTAGCAATCACCTACAAAAGTCATCAAGTCGGCGAAGGTCAATTAGACTTTCTGGTTGGCGATATCCTGATTGTCGAACTAAAAGCTGTCGAAAAGCTAGCTCCCATCCACGAAGCCCAAGTTATCTCCTATCTCAAAATGACCAAAAAAACCCTAGGCCTTCTCATCAACTTCAACGTTCCCATCCTCAAAGAAGGCATCAAACGAATAATTCTCTCATCTTAACCCTTCTTCCTCCTCTTCCTTCGCGCTCTTTGCGCCTTCGCGGTTCGTTAAAAAAAATGCAAAAAACTGGCAGAAAAATCCTCACCACAGTGAGAGTCAAGAACGAATGAACCGCGAAGACGCAAAGGACACGAAGGAAGAAGGAAGAAGAAAGAAGAAAGTTGGGTTATAGATTGATTGAGGTCGCGACTGATATCAAACGAATAATTCTCTGATCTTAACCCTTCTTCCTTCGCGCTCTTTGCGCCTTCGCGGTTCGTTAAAAAAAGCGTAGAGACGCAGATAACTGCATCTCTACACGATCGAACTTACCCTAAAAAATCAGCCTCCCACCTTCTTGGGCGCAAAAGGAGAACCAGATTCAAAGGAACTGAAACCGCATTTTCAAAATTACAAAAGTGCCTACAGCCGCAAACACGTAAGTAGCGAGAACGCCTACAAACTGGGTGACGATTTGCCCCGGATTTCCGGCAAACAGCCCGTCATTTCCGGCAGCGTTAACGGCTTTAGTCGCAAATACGCCTGTCAGCATCGCCCCTACAGTCCCGCCGAGGCCGTGAATCGGGCGGCTACGCTGGCTGACAAGTCGCAATCGGGTAAAGAGGGGGAGTGTTCGGGAGAATATGACTTCATCCTCGATCTTTTTCACTGATGAGTGTTGACTGATGAGTGTTGACTGTTGACTGTTGACTGCTGACTGTTGACGTTCGATCGGGAGGGACAGCACTAATGACTGCTGACTAATGACTGTTGACTGCTAACTAATTTTTTAACTGCATCTGAGCAAACATTTGCAAGCCCGATCGCCAAACCAGATAACCTCGATCGTTAAGGTGCAAGCCGTCTGTGCTCAGTTCGATTGGTAAATTGCCGTCAGCATCTGCAAACAGCGGCTGCAAATCGAGATACAAAGCATTTTCAGAACTAGCAATTTCTTTGAGCCGCCGATTGATGGAGCGAATCCGACTGTTAGGAATCGCCAGCAGCCGATCGCGATTTTCCCAAGTTGCTTGTTCCCCGCTGTGCGGCAAAATCGACTGCACCACCACTTGTGCTTTCGGGTGAGCCCACCGCAAATCGCGAATAATCTGCCGCTGGTTGTCCAAAATTCCTTCGTCGCTGGCCCCGCGCAGCAAATCGTTAATCCCGATCATCACAAACACTGTATCGGGTGCCGTGCGATCGAACAACTGCAACCGCTTGAGCAAACCTACAGAAGTCTCCCCCGAAATCCCTTGATTGAGCCAAATGCGATCGGGTGGCAACATCTTCGTCGGAAACCACATACTCAAAGAATCCCCGGCCAAAACACTGAGTTTTGGCGGTCGATTCGCCGCCACCGCCTCTGCTTCCCGGCTCAACTGCGTCACCCACTGCTGGTAAGTCCATTTGTGTCGAGGCCCGGCAACTGGCAAGTCTAGCACTGCCTTTGCAGAGTTTGTCGCCGTCGAGCCAATTAGTTCCTCAGTGCCTTTTGCGGTCAACGCAGCGCTCGCAGGAGAGCTTTCTGTCATGCTGTGTCCCTTGCCCAGTAGTTGAGCGACTGCGATTATCAGTAGCGCGTTCGTCACCAGAGATAGCAAAGCCCAAACCGGAACTCTTTTCGATCGGCCAACTTCCATCCCGTATAGGGATTTATGAGTTCTACTTCTGCTAACTCCTCCAAACTTCTCCATAAACTCAAGCAATTTGCAGACACCACACCGAATAATTAGCAATGATTGCTGCATCAAATTTGACCGATCGATTTTCGCCTCAATTCTTGTCATGAATCAACCACTGTACTGTGGGAGGGCGCGACGGCGATGCAGAACTTTGCTTTTTGGCACTACTTTATCATAAAAAATCTGGCTGCCAAACTTTCTGGCACACAAATCCGACAATTTGAGATTTGAGATTTGAGATTTGAAATTGGGGTATGAGTTACTACATAAGGATTGAGGGCTGTTTTAGAGGTGCGTTTTTTTTGAAAGAGCGTTAGTAGACGCACCAACCCGGTTTGTTAAGGTGAATCAAGCCCTAGATTCACGTAGAAATAGCCAATCTAGGGCGAGAAAGCTGAACAAAGTCGATCGAACGCACCCTCTCAAGTTTGGTCTAAAGTTTAGTAGTCCTGTCGCCAGAGCCTCCAGAATAACTGCCGTAGCTGGCATCACTTCTGTTTTCCAAGCTAGTTTGCTTCACAAAACCCGTGTAAGCTTCCATCCCGTGTTCGCCGATATCCAAACCTTCAGCCTCCTCTACAGCAGAAACGCGGATACCCAGCAAAGCCTTGAGTGCGATCCAAAAAATCGAACTCAGCAACACGGTCATCCCGCCTACAGAGATCACGCCGACAAACTGCGCCCAGAGTTGACCGAAACCTCCGCCCACGAGCAATCCGGCTGTCGGGCCTGCGGTATAAAGTCCAGTTGTAGGCCCGTCAGCAAACAAGCCCACTGCCAGAGTTCCCCAGATGCCGCAGACTAAGTGAACTGAAGTTGCGCCTACAGGATCGTCAATTTTTAAGTTGTCGAAGAAAGTTACGGCGAAAACTACCATGATGCCGGCGATCGTGCCAATAATGGCAGAGTTGGGTATGTTGATCCAAGCGCAGCCCGCTGTTATGGCGACTAAGCCGGCGAGGATGCCGTTGATAATCATCGAAAGGTCGGGTTTGCCAAGGTAGAGCCAAGCTGTAATCGTGGCAGCAACTCCCCCGAAAGCACCGGCAGTGTTGGTGGTGATGGCGATGTGGGCGATCGCGTTTGGATCGAGTGCCATTGTCGAACCGGGATTGAACCCGAACCAACCCAACCACAGAATCAAACAGCCCAGGGTAGCAATGCTCATGTTGTGTCCCGGCATCGCCACAGTATCGCCGTCGCGGTACTTGCCCAGCCGCGGCCCGAGAAATGCCGCTCCCATCAAAGCAGCCCAACCGCCTACCGAGTGAACCACCGTCGAACCGGCAAAATCCCAAAATCCTGCTGTTGCCAGCCAGCCGCCGCCCCAAATCCAGTGTCCGGTAATCGGGTAAGCAATGCCTACTAACAGCAAGCAGAAAATTAAGAATTCCAGGAATTTAATGCGCTCTGCAACGGCCCCAGAAACGATCGTGGCAGCAGTTCCCGCAAAAACTAATTGGAAAAAGAATTTAGCGTTGAGCGGCACTCCCGTCCAGTTTAATGCGCTGAAGATGCCTTGATAAGCATCTCCTGTGGCGGGGCTGTTGTCAGCTACGTTCCAGAGGAAAAATCCGCCGCTGCTGCCGATAAAACCGTTGCCGTTGCTGAACATTAACGCAAAGCCGATCGCCCAAAACGCGATCGTTGACAGCGCAAAAACAATCAAGTTTTTGGACAGCACGTTAACCGCATTTTTTTGACGGCAAAAACCGGTTTCCAACATACCGAAACCCGCGTTCATAAAGAACACTAACATTCCGGCCACCATCACCCACATGGTATCCATGCCCACTTTGAGGCTGGCCAATTGTTCCTCGGTGGTTGGCGCAGAAGGCGTTTGGGCTACTGCGGCATATCCCCAAAGCGAGAATACGATCGCAGCTAAGGGTATGCAGGCTTGCCAACTCGGGCTCAGGCGGGCGATCGCCCTTTGCAATTTCTGGAACCTGTTGACTTTCGTAAAAGATTTAGCTGCTGGTAAATCTAAAGAATCCCGCCTGACTTGTTTCGATTTTTTTTTCCCGACAGTCATTTTTATCATTTTCGCCCTCTTTACAACTGTTCCGATCGGTAAGAACCCGAAAACTTTCCAATTCTACTACAGAAGTTTATAGATTATTGTTCAGATTGAGATAGTTCTGATAACCTATATTTTCTAGCTGATTTTGTTTATTCATTACAGATTCGGACAAACTTTTGCGGTATGCGAGGACTCGATCTAGCAATTCTGGCTGAGAAACTGCTAATATTTGAACTGCCAGCAAGCCCGCATTTTTAGCATTGCCGATCGCGACTGTTGCCACGGGTATGCCCGCTGGCATTTGCACGATCGAGTAAAGCGAATCTACCCCTTGCAGGTGGCGGCTCTGTACCGGCACGCCAATTACTGGCAACGGGGTTAAAGATGCTACCATGCCGGGGAGGTGCGCCGCTCCCCCAGCACCTGCGATAATGACTTTCAAGCCCCGCTGGTGGGCGGTTTTGGCGTATTCTACCATGAGTTCGGGGGTGCGGTGGGCCGAGACAATTGCCACAGAACAAGGTATGTTGAATTCTTCGCAAATGGCGATCGCGTCAGACATGGTTGGCAAATCCGAATCGCTACCCATGATAATTCCAACTGTTGGTTGATTCATGAAATTTTCAGATATGAGATTTCAGATCAATGGTAATTTTAAATTATGGCGTTCACTCAAATTTAGATATTTTGTCGCAAAACTGACGCTCAAAAGCAATTCAGTTACAAGCCAAGAGTGCAGGAAGCAAAAAACTCCGCATCCTCAAAACCAGCCCCAGAGTGAGGCGAGCAAATTTCAAATTTCAAATTTCAAATCTCAAATCTCAAATCGGATGAATGAAGCCACAACCCCAACTGCCGCCTCTATAGATATTCTCAACGCTCGCATCCCCGGTTGCAAGGATTTGCAAATGCTTGCTGTTGACGAAACGGGCATCATTCAAGAAGTTTGCCCGATGGACAAGATATTTAAACGGATTTCTCCTCCTGATTTGCAAGTGTTTGATGCAGCAGGCGATTGGATTTCTCTCGGTGGTGTTGACTTGCAGATTAACGGAGCTCTCGGTTTTGCTTTCCCCGATTTAGAAAGCAAAGATATTGAAGTTTTATCTAAAATTTCTCAATTTTTATGGAATCAAGGAGTAGATGCTTTTTTGCCAACTTTGGTAACAACTTCCCTGGATAAGTTTAGGCGATCGCTCTCGACGATAGCCAATTATATCCGCGCTGAAAAAACCGCCAATCCAGCAACCAATCAAACTAAAAAAGCCGAAATAATCGGCGTTCACCTAGAAGGCCCTTTTCTCAACCCGCAGAAGCGAGGAGCTCACCCAGTTGAGTTTTTACTGCCGCTAACTATAGAAAATGTCAAGCAAGTTTTAGGAGATTGTGCCGAAGTTGTCAAAGTAATTACTTTAGCGCCAGAATTGGACAGCACCGGCGAAGTCATTCCCTATTTGCAAAGTTTGGGAATTGCCGTCAGTCTCGGACACTCCCAAGCGACTGCAGAGCAAGCGCAGCGAGCATTTGTCAGCGGAGCTTCAATGGTAACTCACGCTTTTAATGCCATGCCGAGTTTGCACCACCGAGAACCGGGTTTGTTGGGCGCTGCGATCGTTTATCCGGGCGTAAAATGCGGTTTAATTGCTGACGGAAAGCACGTTTCTCCGACAATGATTGATTTTTTGCTGCGCGCTGGCAACTACGAAACAGGCGTTTTTTTGGTCAGCGATGCTTTAGCTCCTTTGGGTTTGCCTGACGGTGTTTATCCTTGGGATTTCCGACAAATTGAAGTCAGAAAAGGTACGGCTTGGATCAGGTTGGATTACCACACGCCTCTGGAATCTGCGACTTTGGCGGGTACAACTCTGCCGCTGTTGGCGGGAGTGCAGAATTTGGTGAAGTGGGGGATTTGCGAGCCCGAAAGTGCGATCGCCCTAGCAACTGAATCTCCCAGAAAGGCGATGGGAATTTCAGGAATTATCGGCAAACCAGCAACTCAACTGTTGCGCTGGAATTTAAATGCAGCCACGAAAGAATTGACTTGGCACAGACTATTTTAGATTTTAGATTTTAGATTGGGAATGGGGAATTGGGAATGGGGAATTGGGAATCGGGAATTGGGAATGGGGAATCGGGAATTGGGAATTGGGAATTGGGAATTGTTGACTGTTAACTGTTAACCGTTAACTAATGACTAATGACTGAGGACTGATGACTAATGACTAATGACTAATGACTAATGACTAATGACTAATGACTGATGACTAAGGACTAATGACTAAGGACTAATGACTAATGACTAATGACTTCTGCTATAATATCAAACCGTTGGCAATAACTCAGCAGCAGGCAGATCGATGAATTTGGTAGACGACAAGACTATAGTTAGACAGTATTTTAACTCGACGGGATTCGATCGCTGGCAGCGAATTTACGGCGACGGCAAAGTAAACAAAGTGCAGCTAGACATCCGCACCGGGCACCAGAAAACGGTGGATACAGTCATCGAATGGCTGCAAGCAGACGGCAATTTGCGCGGGCTTAGTGTCTGCGATGCCGGCTGCGGTGTGGGATCTCTGAGCATTCCCCTAGCTGAGGCTGGGGCAATTGTTTGCGCTAGCGATATCTCTGAAAAGATGGTAGCAGAAGCCTACGATCGATCGACAGCAGTTCCCGGCAAGCTGTACAACATCTCCTTCGCCGCCCAGGATTTAGAAGCCTTAACCGGCAAATTCCACACGGTTATTTGTTTGGACGTGCTGATCCACTATCCTCAGAATAAGGCAGCCGAAATGATCGCTCACCTAAGTTCGATCGCCCAATCGCGACTAATTCTCAGTTTTGCCCCCAAAACTGTAGCACTTACCGCGCTCAAAAAATTTGGCGAGCTTTTCCCAGGGCCGAGCAAAACTACCCGCGCTTACCAGCACCGCGAAGCAGATGTTATCAAAATCCTAGAAAGCAATGGATTTGTTATTAACAGAACAGCCATGACTAGCACTAACTTTTACTATTCTAGGTTGCTCGAAGCAGTTCGCAAATAGGGCAAAAGCATCCGTTAACAAGCGACATTCTCATGTACGTAGGGTGCGCGCCCCGCACCTTACCGTCACCTTAGATATCAACACAATCAGCTTGTTTTTCCTCTGCCTTCTTCCTTTTTTTCTCTACCGTCAACCTCGCAATTACTAATAAAGGTAGAGTGCAGTGCACGAGCTACAGAGAGGTTCTTTCCTTTTTTATTTTTTCTTCCTTCTTGCTTCTTCCTGATAACTTTGGACGGAAAGCTCGCGGGGGACAGGACTAACAACTGCCAACTAACAACTAACAACTAACAACTGAGGGCGGGCACGGGGGCATCGCCCCTACCAACTGCCAACTAACAAATAACAAATAACAACTAACAAATAACAAATAACAACTAACAAATAACAACTAACAAATAACAACTAACAAATAACAACTAACAACTGAGGGCGGGCACGGGGGCACCGCCCCTACCAACTGCCAACTAACAATTAACAATTAACAACTTTTTTATGTCATCACTAATCTTAACGCGCATTTTCCTCGCAACAGCAGCCATTTTCGGAGGTTTATCCGTTGCAGGCGGTGCTTTTGCCTCCCACGCTTTGAAAAGTCAATTGACCGATCGAGCTTTAGCAATTTTTGAAACCGCAGCCCGATATCAAATGTACCACGCCCTAGCTCTATTGCTCGCAGCTTTGCTATTAAGCCGCGCCCAAGAGTCTCAAACCTTTTTTGCAGTGGCTGGATGGGCTTTTATTGCCGGCACGATCGTCTTTTCAGGCAGTTTGTACGCCCTGAGTTTGACTGACATCAAATGGCTGGGTGCAATTACGCCGCTGGGCGGAGTTGCTTTTATTGTCGGCTGGGGATGTTTGGCAGTAGCAGCTTGGAGTTTTAAATAAAGAGTTGCAATGCCCCATGCCCCATGCCCCATCCCTCCGCTTCGCTCCGCCCCATGCCCCATGCCCCATGCCCTAATTATCAAAGACATCGCTGGAAAACATCTCTGTTACAGTACGCAAGTAAGGTAAAAAGACTATTAAATCTTCAGCAGGAAGCCGATCGGATATTTCCCAAAACAAAATCAGCAGCATATCTTGCACTAATTCCCAACTTACATGAAGTTTGGGGTACAGCATCACGCAAATTGGAAACAATTCTTGCTGTAGCGGGCGAATGCTTTCTTCCAAAACGCACCAGCACAAATAGCTTTGAAAAATCTCAACATCCCGGATACTAGAAATTTTTACTTCCCGATCGCTCAAATAACCGCTGCTGCTGCGGTACCCTGGATGCTGGGAACTAGCCCGATCGTACACTGCACTAGCAATCTGAGTCGTGTGCTGCAACAAATGCTGAACGGCTAACAGAGCTCTTGATTCTGGTGGGTGATTCGCAGCAGCCTGATTAATCTGTCCGTAGGGAATGTGCAAGTAGTCGTCTACAACTTTTAAGTAGGGTGCAAATTCCGATCGCTCTGACTCCGCAAGACATCCTAACAAAATTTTGCTAGTATACTGAAACTCCAGCGTCACAAATCCCAGCACTAACGAATCTTTCTCTGAATATTTCTGCCTCAGTTTAACCAGCTCTTTTCCCACCACCACTGACAAGCGAAAAGCTGGTTCTCTATCACCGTAAGCGTCTATGGCTTTGCGATATAAGGTGCGAGTGTCTGCAGCAATTTCTTCATGATTAATTAAGCTCCCATCGATCGCCTGCTGCTCTATTTGTCCTCCCAAAACAGCTTCTACTTTACCCCAAGCTATCTCGCTGGCTACTTTTAGGGTATCCATCAATTTGTCTACTATTTTGGCTCTAGTTCCATCAAAATTACTTGACTCCGGGCTGTGGGGAATTTGTCGCAGCCCTTGGTTTTCTCGTGCCTCCACTGTATTGTAATATTTTTTTGCCCAGCTCACTGCTAAGGAAGAAACGTTAACGCCTTGAGCATCTGGGATTTTTTGAGTCTCCGATTCAGTAATAGTACGTGTTGCCAAACTTTCGCCCTGTTGAATTTCGCCGGCTGCTGGTAAAGACTTTAAAGATACTTGTGAAATACCCTGCATGATCAACCTCGTTTTTTTATAAAGCAGCACCCGATCGTTTCCCCTAATTTTTAACGCTGTCAACTACAATTTTCAGCATTTGTACGCTGACAGTCATCGGCTATTGTGCTTAAATCTCTCAGCCATTTCGCTCTACTGCCTGCGTTCTTTATAAGTTGCACGTTAATAGCGCTATTGATTGTGCGCTAGATCACCATCACCCTGCGATCCCCGTCTTATTTTTTTCGATCGCTCTGTAAAAATGGCTGAAAATAAATTTAACTTGTTTTACAAACTGAGAATTAAAGTTACTTTGACCTCAAAAAACTGCTGCTTGAAATGTTCGATCTTTGTTTTCGATCGCTTTTGTCGATCGCCCTACCTTCTCAAAGAATCTACCCTAAAGCGCGCTCTACCGGTGACTTTGATTAATTTATTTCCTTAGATGAAGCCAGAAATTTATTTTCAGCCTTGCGATTGTGAGAAGACGGTAACATATTCAACGCGCAGCTTTTATAAATAAATAATTAAATTTGAGATGAGATGAAGATTTATGTGCGTTTCGTTAATAATGCCGCCGGCTGCGGTTTTTTTTGGCAATTACTTTTTAATGCCTCCGGCGCGCTTTCGCGAAGCGTTCCCGAAGGGTAGCTATCCCGATCCTGACTCGCCCGCGATTTGCGAGCATTTATTCGATCGCCCAACCTCCCTTCAAAACCTGAATAGAGCTCGACTTGCCCGATCGCAGATTTTAGCAACTCTGGCTGCTTCGAGTCCTCTGCCCCAAGAGCGGCATCTGGCCCTACAGCCAGAGGATTAGGTTGATCGAACCCGATCGGATCGACAGGGACAGCTTCGCGGCGCTGACCTCAAAAACAGCACGGCCACTAGGTCTTTAAGGCTATGCCTTCGGGTAGGATTAGTAGGACGAGAGGAAGTGATAAAATGAGCGCCAGCAATTCAACAGAAATTAAGTTCGGAACCGATGGGTGGCGGGGACTGATTGCCCGTGACTTTACTTTTGCCAACGTGCGAAAAGTCACCAGGGCGATCGCCAGTTACCTCGAAACCGCTTACACAAAAGACCGTCCAGTTCTAGTCTCCTACGATACCCGCTTTTTGGCAGACGAGTTCGCCCGCACGTCGGCGGAAGTATTGGCAGATTTGGGATGGACTGTGCTTGTGGTCGATCGAGATTGCCCCACACCAGTCATCGCGTACAGCGCCAAGCATCTCAACTCCGCAGGAGCTTTGATGTTCACCGCATCGCACAATCCCGCACCTTACTGCGGCATCAAATACATCCCCGACTACGCGGGCCCGGCTACCCCGGAAATTACCGATACAATTGTGGCAAATATTGCTGGTGCTTCTGACGCGCCAGCAATCGGCAGCCACAACGATCGAATCTCCACTTTTGACCCGAAACCCGAATATCTGAAGTTTCTTTATAGCTCGATCGATGTGGAGCGGATTCGCTCGGCTTCGTTGAAGGTTAAGTACGACGCTCTCTATTCGACTTCTCGCGGTTATCTCGACGAAGTTTTGGAACACTGCGGCTGCGATGTCGAAAGTTTTCACACCTACCGCGACGTGCTGTTTGGCGGGGGAATGCCCGAACCCAAGGGCGAACAGTTAGTCGAGTTGGTGGAAGCTGTTAAAAAGGATTCCGCTGATTTGGGTTTGGCTACCGACGGCGATGCCGATCGCTTTGGTATTGTTGATGAGTTGGGAAATGTCTTGACTCCCAACACTGTGCTGTTGCTGTTGGGCCGTCACTTGGTTAAGAATAAAGGCTTGACTGGGGCGATCGTCCGTACCGTCGCAACTACCCACTTGCTCGACAATATGGCCGCCAAATACGGTTTAACAATCTACGAAACCGCAGTCGGTTTTAAATACATCGGCGAAAAAATGCGGGAAACTGCGGTACTCATCGGAGGCGAAGAGTCTGGCGGTTTGAGCGTTTTGGGCCACATCCCCGAAAAAGACGGGATTTTGGCTGATATGCTAGTTGCTGAGGCGATCGCCTACGAAGGCAAACCCCTTTCTCAGCTAGTCGAAGAAGCCATCAAGGAAGCCGACGGCCCCCTGTACAACAAACGCTTGGACTTGCACCTAGAGGAAGCCCACAAAGCAGCCGTTTTAGCATCTTTTACCAAGAATCCCCCCACGGAGATAGCGGGTATCGGCGTTAAGGAAATCGGCCGCAAAGACGGAATTAAACTTTATCTAGAAGACGGCGGCTGGGTACTGCTGCGGCCTTCGGGAACCGAACCTTTGATGCGCGTTTACATGGAAACCAATTCTGTGGAAAAAGAAGCCAAAGTTGCCGAATACATGGAAAAGGTCATTTCCCATTTAGAACCTGCTTAATTTTCCACCTATTCCAATGCGGGGTTTTTTCCCTAGGCCTTGAGATTGTATGGTGCGCGCTGCGCGCACCTTAACCTTATCTAGGGCTTGAGTCCGTAGGGTGCGTCAGCAATCATCCGATCTGTGTTTAGCCAAGATTTTATAACTGACGCACCCTATTAAAACAACTAAAATTAATCATCGATACTGCTCGGCCAGTCATATATAGCCTTTCTCAAGCGTCGTGACGTATGCCCAATGCCCTATGCCCTATGCCCACCCTTCGACTTCGCTCAGGGCAAGATGCCCAATGCCCAATTCCCAATCCCTCCGCTTCGCGCTCGCCCAATTCCCAATCCCTCCGCTTCGCTGGGCCCAATGCCCAATTCCCAATTCCCAATCCCTCCGCTTCGCGCTCGCCCAATTCCCAATTCCCAATTCCCAATTCCCAATTCCCAATTCCCAATTCCCAATTCCGCATAGTACCTCATATGAGAGCTTGAAAGGCTATACTTGCAATACAGTCCGACTTGTTAAAGTTTATTTTTATTTGTTTAAATATTTAAAAAAAATCATTTTTTTTTAGTATCTACTTGACTTTTCCTGATATTTTATTGTATATTATTAAATAATGGGATAGTTGCAAAAATAATATTTTGGCACAGATTTCTATTATATAAAAAGTATATCAGTTAAATTATTAGCTTGTCAAGCCTTTTATGAAAACAATTCCTCTGCTCGCCATTAGTTTTTTTGTAGCAATTTTAGCCAGCGCGATCGGCATTATCTCAGTGCAGAACGCCGCCCCAGTATCCTTGAACTTTATTTTTTTTAAATCGATACAAATGCCCGCAGGGTTAGTATTGGCGATGAGTGTTAGCGCCGGACTGATCGGCGGTGCGCTGCTGCAACCGCTGTGGAACCTTTCAGATTCCCAAGGTTCGCGTCCCAAATTTCAGGCAAATTCAGAAGACTCCGACACCGCACAATATTAAGTTAATTGCTAAATGCTTAGAGCGAGTAAACCCGGCCGTCAATCAGCAACCGAGTAATTCCCTTAGCTAGCAGGTAAGGCGCAGCTTTTTGCAGCAGTCTACCGTCAGGAATCTTGAAAACTCTTTGATTGCGAGTAGCAAATCGGCGGGCGACTCGGTGATTGTCAAAAACTGGCATGGTTCTCTCGTGAATTTCGATCGCCGGAATTTGACCTAGTTCGCCAAAAGCTTTGAGAGGTTTAGCGATCAACTCGGCAGCCCGATCGACCACTAAATAGCAAATTTTGGGCACAGACGCTTCGCTTAAAGGCAAAACTTGAATCACCCCAGTAGCCCGAAACTCGCTCGAATCCCCCGACATCGAACCCAGCAGGCTGGCTTCAAACAGAGAATCTTCATCCTCTAAATCTTCGTCGAAATCGTCTAAATCGTCCGCGTCGTCATCATCCGCTTCGTCATCATCTAAATCGTCCTCATCTTCCTCGAAATCGCTAAAATCTTCACCCGCCACCTTTTCTGCTTCTAACAGCACAGGCTGCTGTTCCCCAGTCACAGCAGCGCTGTCGCTGCGATCGACATCGGTTGATAAAGTAGTATCTGGCAAAGCCGAAACCAAATCCGACTGGGCACCTGATAAAGAACGCTTTGTCGGAGTCGGCCTCGAATTTGAGGCTGATTTCGGGACAGGGACTGACTCCGACAGGGTGACACCTGCAGGATCGGTTTCGCGATCGGCAGCCGGGGATGCAGTCTCATCTTTCGATTCAGAAACTGTGCTGCTGGTGGAGGAACGCTTTTGTTTTTGCTGGACTAGAAATTCGTATTCCGACTCCGACAAAGCGCCCTGAATGATGCGCCTGACTGTCGAACTGCTGACTCCGTAGCGCTTTGCTAGAGTGATAGTATTCTCGTCCGACTGTCGGTACAGCCGCAGGATTTCCCGTTTTTCTGAATCGGAGAGTTTTGTAGGCGTCATGCCAAGTTTTCCAGCAAAAAAATGTGAAAAAACGCAGGAAGTGCGATCGGCGAACTGTGATTTTTCATTTTAGATTTGAAGTTGAGAGATGCCGGCAAGTGTCAGAAAGCTTTCGCCTATCGATCGCTTGCCAAAGCAACCCCAATCTCAAATCCCTAAGCGGCGCGACGGCTCCGCCTGCTCTGGCGAGAACGGGTTGAGATGTCATGTTCCAAGATAGCTCCTATTCCGAACAGGATGGCGCTGAAAACAAAAAATACTTCCAGCAAACTACCGCTTTGATAATCACCCTCAGCCTGAGTATCTCGCCATTTAAAGTACATATCTGCGATGTAAAGCGAAAAAGTTGCAGCCGCAATCATTCTCCAAGATTGGGAAAAACGTCCTCCCCAAAATGCCAGCAGCAGTGCAGTAGCAATAATCAGCAGAAAAACGTCCCCGACTATGTAAAACAGATTGATCGCATAGGCGTAAGGCGAGAGTTGTTTGTCAAGCGCTACAACCCATGCTGGAGCTTTAGTTTCTTCTTCTGCTTCTTCTATTGGTGCGGGCTTCGCCGCAGAGGAGTCTTGTGCTTTTACCTTTGACTGGGAGGAGTTCAAAGCAGGCGCTGCGGGTGTTGGTTGGGTTGGTGGTGCTGTTTCTGTCAATGTTTCTAGAATCGGTGCCGGAGCCAGCCCTAGCTTTAGCCTCCAAGATTCGGGTGCCGCAATCCAGATAGCTATAGCAATCCCGAAGGCTGCAATTCCTGCTAACAAACCCCACTGCCAAATTTCTAGATTCAGCCGCTTGGAAGTTACAGCGACAACCATGCCCCCAATCAGTACCACGTAACTGCCCAAATAAAAAACATCTGCTGGGGAAACGTCTGGGTTTAACCCGAAGTAGAGTTCCCAAATCCCGAACAGCACGCCGCCTATAAAATAGAAGAGCATCCCCAGACCGATTCCCAGCCAGACGTTGCGCCCGCTGACCATGTGCGGGCTTTGCCAGTTTCTAAAACAAACTAAAGCTGCTCCCAGGTATGCCCCGCATTCAAAAACATAAGTGCCGATCGAGTACCAAAGCGGTAAACCCTCTTCTTGCGAGAGGGGGACGCTGAACAGCAAAAAGAACAGCAGCGCCATTACAGCCCAGACAATACCCACAATTACTAGGGTCTGAGCTGACAGTAAAGATGGAGGTGTAGATGACTTTTCTGAAGTGCTACTCATAGGGATTTCACGAGACCTAACTAGCGGTTGAACGCACCCCATCTCAATTTTTGATTGTAGATGAGGATTCTTTCGCCAAAGAACCTTTGTCTGACGCTCCCGGAAAAACTGGCGTCCTCAGCGTGTCTTCGGGACTGTTGCCCTCGTACACTAAGAGAAAGACTAAGCAAGAATAATATCTATTTACTAATTGGAAGAATTAGTTGTTAGTCGATCTTTTGTCCGGAAATTATAATAAATGATAGAAATACGGTCTGTGTCTTCACCCTTAAGGCTTTGACAGTACCAAATCTATCTCTGAAATCATACCCTCAAATGTTGCTGTCTCTGTTTTTTTTGTTTGGCACTCCCCCACTCAGATCGATGATTGTGGGTGGGGACTGCGATCGAAATTTAGTTAAATTGCCAGACTGTAGGTGGCATCCAAACCGACTCAAAAATTTGGTTGTCAATACAAGTTGGCAGTCCCGCCTGTATATCGCCTACCCCCTACAGTGCAATGATCTCAGCTTAATTATCTGCTTTCAATTGTCTGAGCAATTGTCAAAGATTTTCTATGCTGCGATCCACAACTTGTTGAGGGCTGATTGTTTCAACCAATCTAAAAACTGAGTGCGATCCGGTGCTGGCATATCTTGCAGCACATCGCTCACTCCCTCAGCGAAACCCGTATCGCCAAAATATGATTTGCCCAAACGGTGGAGTTCTTGCAATAAGGTTTTGAGATGTTGCTCTTGCCAAGGGGGCACCTTATGATTTTGCAAGGGACTAACGGTTAGCCAATTTTGGATCGTATCAGCCGAGTCTGCCTGGGGGAATTTTCCCTGCTGAAATATCTTGGTGATATCTTTCTGAAACGATGCGGCTTGCCTTGCGCCTAAGAGGTCTTCTACGTCAAAGTAAACTGCTTGGAGCAGCAGCAGACAACCCTGCGCGAACAGCGGTGATGACGCGGATTCTGTACCTGCTGGTTCTTCACCCGCAAGCTGATCTAAACGGACTTTTCCCCAGACGCTATATCTATCCGGCTCTTCTAGCAGAACGCAGGCTTTGCCTCTGTTGTCGGTTAAGTCCCGCCACAAGGCTCTGGCGTCTTCTGCTTGCTTGCCGTTGAAGGCGCTGATCAGGCGAAAAGTCTGCCCCTGATAATTGAGAATGGGAATTTGTTGGTCCCGTTTTGGATGTTGATAATTGGTTATTTCAACATCCTGCCGTTTCAGAATAAACATGACACTGCGATTTGACTCCTGTCATGGCCGAGGTGCTGTGCTTGTGAGGCTCCCCCAGCCTTTGGGCGAGGGGATTCTTGATTTAACGAGTTTACTTAAATTAGCAGGATTGCCCTCCTCAAACGTTGCAATACTTTTTTGTTAACAAATGGTAACAAATGTCGGAGCTGAGATTGTTTCTCAACCCTGGCGTATAAGCTTGCAAAACGAAGGAAAATCCCTCGCGCACAACTTACGACTGCTGTACTGGCAACGCTTGATTTTCGCGATCGTAGTACCGATCGGGCGATCGACTATTTTGCTCTGATGCCGTAGAGGAAGCTGATTATATTGGCTCCGTACCATCAGGGATTCTCACCTGAGTCTTTCAATCCTAGTTCTACCACATTTTTATCAAATATCAAGTTGAGCAGAATGTTACCAAACACAGATTCACAGCGGCAAGTTAGTCTGTGCCGATCGACTTATACTTAAAATCAGGAGACTATATCTGGTTTTTTGGTAGGACGATCGCTCCTGGTGCCTCGGTTTTTGACCTTCGAGCGATCGCCCTGTATGCCCGATTTTTTAGTTCAAACCAATTTCTGCCTAAATTAATCAAATTTTTACTTGCTCGATCGCACACTGCACCGATAGAATAATGTTGTTAGCGATTTTTGAGTTGGGTGCGTAACTCAGTTGGATAGAGTAGCTGCCTTCTAAGCAGCGAGCCGCAGGTTCAAGTCCTGCCGTACCCGTTAACAAAACCTAATACTGTCAACGCTTTGAGCCGTTCTTTACCGCAAAGTAGAGAGCGGCTCAAACCTGATTTTTTGTGCAATTGTTGTGCAAGACAAATGCACAACACTGCCTATCTGGGTCAGGTGGTATCCGCCATCCTTTCGGCAGACACGGGTTAACTCTCCGAGCTAAGTAGGGCTTGCTGAATAATCGATCGCATATTGCCTCGCGAAAGCTTTCGATCGCGCTCCGCGTGAATAAAGTGCAAGATCGAGAGGTAAAATAAGTCAAAACTCGTGCATCACCACCTGCGACCCTGTACAAAAAAGCTCAGCTTGCCCCCCCTCACCCTGCGACTTTGAACTCCCCTCATGTGGAAGGCTGTCACCAAGGTAGCGATAAATATGTAGTGATTAAATGTTTATTAGCTCAAAACATAGTTGTAATGATGGATAAAATACCAAATAGCACCAATATGGTTTTCTAACTTTTTAGAAAATGAAAGAGTTTTTCTTGCGGTCCGAGAAACACGTTGGCGCAAAGTATTATTAAATCTTTCAACGTGATTAGTTTTTCCACTGTCTTTACTAACTGGCTGATGGCGTAGCGAAGGAAAAATACAAGAATATGCAGCCCAAAAATTTGTATAGCAAACAGCAGATTATCGATATGCAGGAGGTAGAAAATTCCATAATTGTTGGGTTCCTTATTCGTTACGAGCGCCAATATAAACACCAATAATTTCTCTTGTCTCTTTATCCATTGTTAACCACATCCATTGCTGATTTTTTTTGCAATATACAAATGACCACAGTTCATCACATTCAACATTCAATCTGACTTTTTTTTAGGCTTAACCTTTACTGTGCGTTCGATTGAGGCATATTTATTGTTTGCGTAATCATGCAACATTTTTGAGAAACACCCGTGCTTCTAGCTATACCAGCCAAAGAAATCTTCTCCAAAAGAAGTCGATCGGTAAGATATTCGACAAATTGGCGACCGCAACTTTGACATTTATATTTTGGTTTTTTCTTGTGAATTCTACCATTTTTAACTATGTGATTTGAACCACACTCAGGGCAATTTGGTCGTAAGGATAGCAGATTATATGACTAAACTAATCTTGTTGGCAGATATCAAGGATTCCAGCAAGAATCCCTGATGATAGCACAACTGTAACTCAATCTACATTCAAACGCGAAAGAAATATTAAAATCACAAAATTTGATTGTATGAGTTATAAAATTATCATATATATTCAATTACTGTAATTAAATTTCACTACATATTTATTACTACCGTCATTAGTTATTGGCAAGTAATATCAAAACTGTTAGCATCGGAATTATTCATCTGTGTCTTCTCTCCCTCTGTGTTCTCTGCGTTCTCTGCGGTTAAATCATTCTTACAAACTTTCGTGTTGGGTTTCCTTCCACCGATCCAACAACCAATTGCCAGTGTGACTAATGACTAATGACTAATGATTAGTGACTCCTGATGACTATTGCAATTTAACCGCAGCCCGCTGAATTGGCAAAACATCATTCAACGTCAATTCGCGATCGGCTGTCAGGTGGCTAGAACAGCAAATCGTACTAAAATAAACAGAACGACCCACAACTTGAGAAAAATGCTGTTCTAAAAGCAAGCGAGAAGTAATATCGCCCAACAGTTCAGAAATATCCTTTGTCAACTGTTCAGTATCGGATCGGTGAGTGATTCTGAACTCAAAAGGCGTTTTGCCGATCGCCTTTTTAATTTCCGCATCAAAAGCATCATCTTTCCCAGCCACAAAAGCCAAAACCTGGGCTGTCAAAAAGTTCCAAGCTTCTGGAAAAATCTCGCGAATCTTTTCCAAAGGGTTTCCGGTTTCGTAAACTAAAGTAGCAGTTTTGCAATCCATGAATCAAACCTCGGATAGTAGTAGTGTGTCTGGACTGTATTCAGTTTTTGATATTGATTATCATATTCACAGTTAACCACTAAGTCAAGGGCCTCGAATCAAAATAGACTTCCCAATTCCCTATGCGCTATGCCGGAATCGAGCCAATTCCCAAATTTTTCACTTCCAATACCTGCGCCAGTGAAACAAATTCTCCCACAAATTCTGGATAAAACTATTGCTTCCCAAGCGCTGTAACTCCCAACTAGCAGCAGTTTGACCGCTAATTGCCGAAAAGCTAGACCAAATATAAGGAAGTTCGGCGATCGCCTCAACCTTCATCCCGTGACGGACAGCCAGGGCGATCGCATGAATCAACTCAGCAGCTTGCGGCCCGACAATACTCGCTCCCAAAATCTCCCCGTTGCGGCGCCCGACAATCTTACAAAAACCAGTTGTCTCCCCGCACATTTGAGCTCTTTCAACATTCTTAAAATATTCCCGACCGACAATCAAATCGTCTCCAAAACGTCGCCTTGCTTGCGCTTCAGTCAAACCAACCCTCGCCAACTGCGGGTCAGAAAAAATCGCCCAAGGAATGCCGCGATAATCTATTTGAAACAGCGGCAAAAACAAAGCATTTTTCACAGCAACCGCAGCTTCGCAATTAGCAATGTGAGGAAACGGATAACCTCCAGCAACATCGCCGATCGCATAAATGCGCGAATTAGTTGTTTGCAGCTTTTCATTTAAAATCAACCTTTGATTGTTAAATTTAACCCCAGCCGCTTCGAGATTTAACGATGCAAAATTGTGTCCGCGACCAGCAGCCAAAAAAATCTCCTCAGCTTCGATCGCCGCACGCCCAGCTTGAATCCACTTTTTACCATCAATCACCCTCGCTTGAGTCACCTCAGTAGCAGTCAGAATACGCACTCCCACCGCCTCCATTGCAGCTTGAACCAAGCCAGCAGCCTCCCGGTCTTCTTTTGCCAAAATTCGCGAAGCCTTCACCACAAGCGTCACAGCCACCCCTAATCGAGCAAAAGTTTGAGCCACTTCTACCCCGCTGGGATCGGCCCCGACTACAGCCAAACTTTGAGGTAACTGTGGAAGTTTGGCCAATTGGGCGACAGTTTCCGAAGTAAAAAAGCCAGCAGACAAAAGTCCTTCAATATTGGGAATTGTCGGCAAAGTTGGACAAGCTAACAAATAACAGCGCGATCGCAGCGATCGATCGCCCGCAACAAAAGCCAACTTCGGTTTCGCCACAAACTCGCCGCTACCAAAAATAACATCCACACCGCGAGCAGCCAAAACGCCGAGATCGTCAATTTCTTCTAAATTAGAAACAACACCTTCAGCCCAATTGAACACACCGTCAAACCGCAATTCGACCGGCACCGACGCATCAACCACATCCGGGCGAGCCCCAAACTGTTGGCGACCAATCTGGTGAGCAAAACGAGCAGCCTCGCTCAAAGTTTGGCTGTATCTCAAACCAAGGTCGATCGACACTTTCCCCCCAGCCGGCAAATCTGGCGAATTGTTTAGCGGTTCCACCAAAGCAACGCGGGCCGGGAAATTAGTTGCAGTCAAAGCAGCATAGCGTCCGGCCGCAGTTCCACCAATAATCACTAAATCATACTCAAGCATAAATAAAATTGTTAGTTGTTAGTTGTTAGTTGTTAGTTGTTAGTTGTTATTTGTTAGTTGTTGGTTGTTAGTTGTTAGTTGTTATTTGTTAGTTGTTATTTGTTGTAAACAGTCAACTGTCAACTGATATCAAATCCGGTTGTAAGCTGTTGCGGCATTGAAATTTTATGTAAAAAACAATAAAACTCTTGTGATAAATAGGGGTTGAGCGTCCCGCCCGCCCTGAATATGCAATGTTTATTTGCGCGACAGCTTATCGAAATTATGTAGCGCTCGCGTCTCGCTCGCGCTGATACGATCCAAATATATTATTCCGATACAACCGGAAAAAATATGAAAACGGCCAACTGTCAACTGTCAACAATCAACTGTCAACTGCTAACTGCCAACTGACTAATGACTTCTTTAAGTCCAGCAATCAGTCGCAGATTGTCCGCCTTCTCGCGCACGGCTACTCGAAAAAATCGATCGCCCAACTCAGGAAAACTCAAACAATCCCGAATCAAAATCCGGTATTTTTCCAAAAGACTTTTTTGAATCGCAGCCACCGACAGCGACGACTCAACCAACAAGAAATTAGCCGCCCCTGGAAAAGGCTGCAAACCGGGCAAATCAGCCAAACCATCAAATAGCTCTCGGCGAGCTCCCGGCAGCCAATCCCAAGTTTGTCGCTCAAAAGCAGTATCTCGCACCACAGCAGCAGCCGCCGCCTCCGCCAAAGCATTCACAGGCCAAGGATCGCGCTGCAACTGCCAGCGGCCCAGGATGTCGGGATGGGCGATGGCACATCCCATCCGCAGTCCCGGCAGAGAATAGAATTTAGTGAGCGATCGTAAAATTACCAAATTCGGAAACTTCTCAACAGCCGCGATCGAACTTTGCTGTTGTTCCGGTGGCAGAAAGTCCATAAAAGCCTCATCCACCACCACCAAAGCCAACTGCTCCAAATAAGGCTCAATCGCCTCCCTAGCGAACAGCAAACCCGTAGGATTGTGCGGGTTGTTCAGCAGCAAACCTCGTCGATTGGCATCGAGAGCAAGAGGAACCGGGAGACACAAAGAAGGAGAGACAAAGGAACGGTTAGAAACCGACAAATCATCCGTTACTAATCCGCTTCCTGCCCCAGCGTCCAACGATTTCAGTTCCAACCCAGATGTGGCACCATCCTCAATTACTTGTGGAACAGGCAATATCCCTGTTCCACAAGAAAATTCATCTTTTGTGGAACGGGCATCTTGCCCGTTCTTGACAACGGTGCAAGATGCGAGATCCAAAGGACACTTCAGCACCTGCGCGCCAAAAGCCGAAAGAGCCCGCGAGTAATCGCCAAAAGCTGGAGTTACCAAATAAGTAGCCTCCAGTTTTGACAAATCCCAAGCCGCCCAAGTCAACAATTCCGCCGAACCATTCCCCGGCAAAACCCAATCCGGGTCAACATTAAACGCCTCGCCCAAAGCAGCCCTCAACTCTCCATAATCCGGATCTGGGTAAGCCGTCAGACTGCTCAACTGAGCTTTAATGGCATCCAGGGCAGACTTAGGAGGGCCCAAAGGACTGATACTCGCAGAAAAATCGAGAATAGCAGAAGCAGGGCAGCCTGCCAATGCTGCTGCCCAAGCTAAATTCCCACCGTGTACAGGTCTAATCAAGACTCAGTTTGCCAGTTATTCGGCGTTTTTCGGCGGTGCAACTCTGTCCTTAAACAACTTCCCTGCGGAAAAAGCAGGAACTCTGGTTGCCGGGATTTCCATCTTGTCGCCCGTTTTGGGATTGCGACCCTCGCGGGCCTTGCGTTCCCGCGACTCAAACGAGCCAAAACCGACCAGCGTCACCTTGTCGCCCTCGGAGACAGCTTCCATGATTGCTTCCAAGGCTGCACTCAAAACGGCATCTGCCTGTTTTTTCGTCACGCTAGCCTTTTCCGCGACTGCATCAACCAATTCACCTTTGTTCATTCCGAACTCCTTCTAGGATTTGCAAAATACGTTAAACAGAGTTCAACTATTAGCTGTGAGTGGTAACTGCATTGGAGTTTGGGTTCGGAGGTTTCGGTTGTTCCCGATCGCTCCTGTCCGCTTCCCCAATTTCAAAACTCCTGCTGAATACCAATTACCCTAGGATAATTGGTCAGAAAAGGAATTTTTGTTTCTAATTGCTGAAAACCCCACAGCATCTAATTTTCACTGCATTATTCTAAAGTCTTGCCGACCGTTATGGATCGGTGGAACCTTTAATTTATATGGATTTAGACAATTTTTTTTATTAATCCCAAAATTTAGGTAAAAAAATACCACCTTGGATAGAAGATTTCTCGCCTCCGTGGATTTGAGAGCGGACAAAAGGAGAAAGAGAAAGGACAAAATGTCATTTGTCAAGGGCTCAAGGATTTTTTTTTCCTTATTCCTTTGTCCCTTTCCCCTTTCTGGCCAGGGCCGCCAGGGACTTAAGTCCCTGGCGGACTGCCGGACTGCCAACCGCCGGACTGCCGGACTAAGAGGGCGGGCACTCTTGGCACCGCCCCTACCAACTGACAACTGCCAACTGCCAACTGCCAACTGACAACTGCCAACTGCCAACTGCCAACTGCCAACTGCCAACTGCCAACTGCCAACTGCCAACTGCCAACTGCCAACTGCCAACTGACTACTGCCTCGGTTGGACTGGCTGACTGCGCTGCAAGAGTTGGCGGGCGTCGGGACTGATGGTGTTTTGGTAGCCAAAGTTCGATCGATCGCTATCATCCAAAATCTGCGGAGTCAGCAACACAATCAACTCCGCCCGCTGGTTGGTCTTGCTCGTTCTCCTGAACAGCGAACCGATAATCGGCAAATCTCCCAAAATCGGAATCTTGTTCGCTTGAATCCGTTCTTCGTCGCGGATAATCCCCGAAAGAATCAAAGTCTGACCGTCCCGCAGGCGAATTAGCCCCGATTGCAGCGAACGCTCGCCCAGCAGACTGATCTGATTGATGTTCCCGCCCGTGGACAAATCTACAGTGTTGCCGGGTGTCCTGATAATCGGGTTTACCCGCAGAGAGACAAAGCCATTATCGTCAACCCGATCGATCGCCACCCCCAACTGCAAACCAGCCTTATCTTTGACAGCCGTCGTTGTTGTGGTACTTGTATTTCCGGTACTCTGCGTTTGCTGCGTGATGTTACTGATCACCTCATCAGTAATATTCACATTCGCCGTTTCTCCTTCTTGAACCACCAGAGTCGGATCGGTGAGGATTTTGCCGTTCCTAGTCTCAATAGTTGCCCGCAGCGCCGACAAGAACCTCCTCGGATATTGCAACAGCGGGAACAGGGCGAACTCCGCCGTTCCGCCAGGTCCAGGCTCGTAAGTATCAACCCCAACTCGTGCGGGGTCATTAGTAGTCGCTCTCGGCTGGAGGAACACCCCGCCGCTATTAGGCACGTTGATTAAATTGCCATTTCGATCGTAGCTAGGAGTCCCTGTCAGAGGCACGTTGATTAAATTGCCGCTCCGATCGTAGATTGGAGTCGTAGCTCCGATGGGGTTGGTGACAATCGGCGGAGTCGATCGGTTGTTGGCACTGTTGACATCACCTTCGGTAGCCGGCCGCAAGCCTCCAAAATTGAGACTTGCTACTCCCCCATCATTGACAAAGAAATTGTTATTAATTCCGAAAGAGAAACTGCTGTTGGTTTCGTTAGCTCCCAACAAGTTGACATCGATCACCTTAACGTTGACAGCCACTTGACGGCGGCGCAAATCTAGCTGAGTCAAGAAAGCTACCGCAATATCGACTTTGCGGGGATCGCCCACCAAAGTGATCGAATTGAGCCTCGCATCCGCCAGCACCGACAGCCCCCTCAGCAACAGCGGCCCGTTGCCGTCCTTAGCGCCAATTGCCTTAATATCCGGTTCCCGAATTTCCACATCCCGCGCCGAATTTCCCTGGCCCACGGTTTGAATAGTCACCCGAGTAATCGGCAGTTGAGTTTCCGCCCCTTGAGCGCTCAAAAAGTTAGCTGCATCGGTAGACCTGACTTGATTGAGCCGCAGAGTCCGAACGATAATATTGCGCGAGTCGAGCGGCAAGCTAGTGCCCACAAAAATCGTCCGCCCCTGCCGGTTCGCTTGCAGCCCGCTGATCCGCAGCACGTAGTTGAAAACATCTTGCACCGACTCGTTTTCGATGTCCAAGGAAATCTTCGGCCCTTCATCGGCACCCGCTGCTCCCGGCTGACCGGGCACTGCGGGCTGGCCCGGTTGAGGCGCACCGCCGCCTGTAAAAGCAATGTTCAATCCCGCAGCGCGGGCCAGCAGAGCCAAAACGTCCCGGACTGGGGCATCCCGCAGCACCAAGCGGGGGATGCGCTCGCCCGAACTCAGCTCAATATTTCCCGTACCCGGAGAGATGTTAGACACGGCGATATCTCCCAAGGGCGGCGCGACGGCCCGCGGTTGGAAAGGCGGTGCCTGATTTGTCTGAGACTGAATTTCGCTGGGTAAGGGCGGGCGATCGTTCCTAGTAACAGTAATTTCGGGATTTGGCAGCATCACGTCTGGATTTTGCGTGCGGACTTGGGGGGCCGGTCGGGGAGCTGTTTGGCTCAGCGGCAGTCTCGGAGGCGGTGGGGGCAAAGCTTGGGTTTGGTTGAGCGCTGGCAGTCCAGGCTGTGCAGCTTGGGTAGACTGCGCCGTCCCGCCCTGTCCGGCAACGCTGAGGACGATCCTTTGGCCTTGTCCGGGCATAACTTGTCCGTTGGGCACTCCGTTGGTGCCTGCCACTACAACGCGGATGCTGTTAGCCTCTACCTGGGTGATTTCTACTGAAGAAATGCCCGGAGCGGGGTTATCTTGACGGAAGCTGTTGCCTTGGGGCAAGCGGAGCTTGGTGTTGGTAATTGTGGCTTGGTAGGTATTGCCGCTGTTGATGGCGAAAACTTGCGGGCGATCGCCCTTTTCCGTAGCCAGGACAATATTTACCCCATTATTGGCTTGACTTACTTGCACCCCTGTGACTTGAGTCGGCGCTGCCGAAACCGGGGCTTGGGCGATTATAATTCCAGCAACGCTGCTGAAGATTCCACCACTTAACCGTAGATGCTGTTTCACGTTCTCTCCTCCACTACACTTTGTGAACTGTTGGCTGTTGGCTGTTGACTGTTGACTGTTGGCTGTTGGCTGTTGACTGTTGGCTGTTGAGAGTTGGCTGTTGGCTGTTGGCTGTTGAGAGTTGAGAGTTGGCTGTTGGCTGTTGAGAGTTGACGGGCGGGTCGAAAAACTGAATGGTTGAGTGTTAACTGCTGACTCGATTTTATGATTTCGATACAACCGGAAACTATCTGAAATATGC
>NZ_JBARVX010000099.1:0-11892 GCF_049646505.1 Microcoleus sp. | reverse complement strand
AAGAAGAGCAAGTTTTACAAATAGAATTTAGCAGCGGCTCAGTCTATCAATACAGCGACGTAGAACCGGAAATTTGGGAATCTCTGCAAGATGCTGATTCTACAGGCAGATTTTTTAACTCCGAGATTAAAGGTTATTATTCCAGCCAGCGCGTAGATGACGAGAGTGCAAATGCAGGCGGCAGTTTCAACCACCAAAATAAAACAACCTAATTTTCAGCGCCCGTTACTCAACCCGCACTCCTCCGGCGAGAGTTTGACTCGCAGGGCTGTTTCAACCGCCCTGTCTCCTAAAAGCTGAGATTGTTTTTTTGTCAACCGTGCGATCGACTATCATCCAATTTAAACCCGCAACAGCCTAGCAAATCCTTGCACAAATCCTCTATTTGTGCTGCTGTTCGCCTAACTGCTGAGCTCACAAAAGCGCCCCGGGCTTTTGTCAGCAAATCTTTACTGTCAAGGCGTGCCTTCCCACACACCCCAAAAGATAGCTCTTGAGCGATAATGAAGGATAACATAGGATTTACGAAAAAAACCCGGTTCATACAAAAAAATCTGGGGTTTGTCAACGACTAGCAACAAAAAAACCGGGTTTTTAACCCGCCGCGCGTAGTAAGTCCTGTAGTATTGACCAAGCACACCTAATTTGAGAGAAGCCAACTATGATGGCAATTCCCGGCGTTGCAGTTCTCGCTCTCATTTATGAAAGCAGCACTTCCCTCGTTTATCGCGGCCGCAACGAGCAAGACAACCAACCTGTTATTATCAAACTTATCAAAGAAGATTATCCTACACCAGAAGAACTGAATAGATACAAGCGCGAATATGAAATTACGGCCAACTTAAACGTCCTAGACGGAGTAGTTAAAGTATACAAATTGCAGCAGGTTAGAAATAGTCTGGCAATGATTTTAGAAGATTTTGGAGGAGAATCTTTGAAAATCTTTATGGCTTCCCAAAAATTTACCACTTTAGGATTTTTAACTACCGCCATCAAAGTTGCTGAAACTTTAGGAGAAATTCACGCCAGAAATGTAATTCATAAAGATATCAATCCTTCTAATATAGTTTTTAATCCAGCTACCGGACAAGTTAAACTCATAGATTTTAGCATTTCAACTGCATCCAACCTAGAAGAGGTTGCCAATAAAGATCCTAATTTTTTAGAAGGCACTTTAGCTTATATGTCGCCGGAACAAACCGGCAGAATGAACCGGGTAATCGATTACCGCACAGACTTTTATTCCCTCGGCGTCACCTTCTATGAAATCCTGTCAGGACAGCTCCCTTTTCCCACTACCGATCCGATGGAGTTAGTTCACTGTCACATCGCCAAACAGCCAGTACCTCTGGCCGAACTTTCACCAGAAATTCCTAAAGCTGTTTCAGATATTCTGATGAAATTGTTAGCAAAAACCGCCGAAGACCGCTATCAAAGTGCTTGGGGACTCAAAGCCGATTTGGAATCCTGTTTGTTTCAGTTGCAAACATCTGGAATTATTTCCGAGTTTGCTCTCGGACATCAAGATATTTCCGACAAATTTCAAATCCCTCAAAAACTTTACGGCAGACAGCGAGAAGTTGAAACTCTTTTAGCAGCCTTTGAACGGGTAGCAGCCACAAATAATCGAGCTCACCGCCTCGAACAGTCGCAAATTTCTGTAATCAAGACAGAACTCAAATCGAAAAAAGAAAGCGCCCTGTCAGTGCTGGCGAGAGGACATCACAAATCCCGCAGCGAGATGATGCTGATTGCTGGTTATTCCGGCATTGGCAAATCTGCAATGGTGAAGATTTTAGACAAATCCATTACCCGCAGGCGCGGTTATTTTATTTGGGGAAAGTTTGACCAGTACAAGCGGACTATTCCTTACTCTGCAGTTGTCAGCGCTTTTTCGGAATTAGTGCGGCAACTGTTAACTGAAAGCGAAGCTCAATTGGCAGTTTGGCGCGAAAAACTCCGCACTTCTTTCGGTCAAAACGGGCAAATTATTATTGATATACTTCCCGAAATTGAACTAATTGTCGGAGCTCAATCTCCTGTCGCTGAATTGGGGTCTACAGAATCTCTTAACCGCTTTAATTTAGTATTTCAAAATTTCATTCGCGTATTTTGTCAGCCCGAACATCCGCTGGTGATTTTTCTCGACGATTTGCAGTGGGCAGATTCTGCGACTCTCAAGCTGATCGAATTGATGATGACAGATGAAGCGACACAATATCTGTTTTTAATCGGCGCTTATCGGGATAATGAAGTCAGTCCCACTCATCCTTTAATGATGACTGTGGAGACGCTGCGAAATCAGGAAGCCATCATTAATGAGATTGCTTTGTCGCCGCTGGGGGTCGAAAATATCACTGATTTGATTGCCGAAACTTTGCACAGCGATCGCGAATCTGTCAAATCTTTAGCTGAACTGGTTGTCAGCAAAACAGACGGCAATCCTTTTTTTGTCAATCAATTTCTGCAAACATTGTATCAAGAAAATCTGCTAGTTTTTCACCCGCCACAGTCGGGGAGCAAGGGCGGCTGGCATTGGAATATGACTCAAATTGAGCAGTGCGCTATCACTGACAATGTAGTAGATTTGATGGTACAAAAATTGAGAAAACTGCCCAGTTCTACGCAGCAGGTTTTGCGTTTAGTGGCTTGTTTGGGCAATGAATTTGATTTAAATACTCTTTCTTTAATTAATGAGAAAGAAGCGTCGGAAACTTTTTCGCAGTTACTGCCGGCGATTAAGTCTGGACTAATTTTGCCAACTTCGGAATTGGAAAGTAAGTCCCTAGATTACGTGATGTTTCCCCTGTTGATTCTGAATTATAAATTTTTGCACGATCGCGTACAGCAAGCAGCTTACGCTCTGATCGACGACTCGCAAAAAAAGGCAGTTCACCTGAAAATAGGCAGGCAAATCCTCGAAAACACTCCGGCTGAGTATCGCGCTGACAGAATTTTTGAATTAGTCGATCACTTGAATGTAGCGCGATCGCTAATTACAGACGAGCGAGAACTAATTGAACTGGCAACGCTGAATTTAGACGCCGCCCGCAGAGCCAAAGATGCCACAGCTTATGTTGCAGCCTTGCAGTATTTGACCGCAGGTATGGACGGTTTGACGGCCGATATTTGGGATTTCCACTACGACTTAGCCTTTGCTCTCAACATGGAGCGCGCAAATGTTGAGTATCTAAACGGCTATTTCGAGCATTCAGAAGAATTTATCAACATAACTTTGGAAAAAGCGCGATCGCCCTTAGAAAAGGTAGAAATTTACAACCTGCTGATCGTGCAGTACACCCTCCGCGCCAAGTACGAAGAAGCCGTTAAAGCCGGAATCCAAGCTTTGAACTTGCTGGGGATTGACTTGCCGCTAGACGGGCTGCACAAAGTCATATCCGAAGAATTTGCAGCAGCAAAAAAAAGTTTAGCAGGAATAGAAATAGCTTCCTTGATTGACGCACCAGAAATGACAGTACCAGACAAAAAAGTTGCCGTCAAATTAATCACAAACTTATTAACATCGGCTTACCTCAACAATCCAGAATTGTGGAAAGTCAGCGTACTAAAAGGAGTCAATCTCTCTCTCACCTACGGTTTAGTACCAGAAGCATCTCTCTGCTACGCGGGCTACGGTATGTTCTTAAACGCTGTTTCGGGAGATTACAAAGCAGCTTATCAATTTGCGATGCTGTCGCTGAACTTGAGCGAAAAATCCGGAAACATCGGCTTGAAATGCAGAGCTTGTTCGTCGCTGGTAAGTCTTTTTTATTACTGGTTCAACCATATCAAAGATTCCCACGCAATCAGCAATGAAGGATATCAAGCTGCTTTAGAATCAGGAGATTTAGAATACGCGGGTTATATCCTGTCCAACCGCATAGCCAATTACTTTTTTCAAGGCAAAGAAATCTCGCTAATTTTAGCAGACACCAGCAGGTATTTGCAGTTCAGCCAAAAAACCAAAAATCAGCTCGTAACCGATACATTATTAGGGGTAGAGTTAATCCTCCGCAACTTGAGCCAACTCACTCCTGAAAAGTTTGTATTTGAAAGCGAAGATATCAGCGAAGCTGAATACGTACACAACTGTAAAGCCCATCAAAATTTGTACTCGCTTTGCCTTTATCAGATTCGCAAATGCCAAGTAATGTACTGGTACGGCAACTTCAACGAAGCGCTGCAACTAGCTTTGGAAGTAGAAAAGCAGCTATCTTTTATTACCGCAGCAATACCCGCTACAGAATGGAATTTTTTCTTTTCTCTAGTTTTAGCCGCAGTTTTTCCCACTGTTTCAAAAGACAAGCAAAAACAATACTTGAAAAAGTTAGAAGCCAATCAAAAACAGATGAAAATTTGGGCAGACAACTGTCGCGAAAATTTTCTGCACAAGTATTTGTTAGTACAAGCAGAAATAGCTAGAATTTCCAAGAAAGATTCAGAAGCTGTAGAGCTTTACGATGTTTCTATCAATTTAGCCCAAGACAGCGAGTTTGTCCAAAATGAAGCCCTCGCTAACGAACTAGCAGCCAAGTTTTGGTTGAGTAAAGGTAAGTATCAATATGCCAAAATTCATTTGCGCGAAGCTCACTCGTGCTACTTGCGCTGGGGCGCAGTCCGCAAAGTTGAAGATTTAGAACAGAAGTATCCGCAGTTGCGAGAAATGACCCCGCTCCACGGAAGTTTTAACAACAGTCAAACTACAACAACTATTCATACTTCTACTGGCAGCGATGCGAGAGTGCTGGATTTAGCAACTGTAATGAAAGCATCTCTGGCGATTTCCAGCGAAATTGTCTTAGACAAGTTGCTGGCTTCTTTGATGAGAATATCGCTGGAAAATGCTGGCGGACAATCCGGTTGTTTAATCTTGGTTAGAGATGAAAAACTGTTGATTTCAGCTAGAGCCTCAGTAGTTGCTGAAGATGTAGCGGTGCTGCAATTTACGCCTGTTGAAGAATCTCAGGATTTACCTGTGACAGTGATTAATTTTGTGGAAAGGACTCGCTCGGATGTGGTGTTGAGCAATGCGGCGGCTGAGGGGCGATTTACGGCAGATCCTTACGTGGCAAAACACCAGCTCAAATCTCTTTTGTGTACGCCGATAATCAATCAGCGCAAATTAATCGGCATTCTTTATTTAGAAAATAACTTGACTTTGGGAGCGTTTAATGCCCACAGATTGGAAGTTTTAAGGCTGCTTTCTTCGCAAGTAGCTATTTCTTTAGACAATGCCCTGCTTTACAATTCGGTGGAGCAGAAAGTGCAAGAGCGGACGCAGGAGTTAAATGAAAAGAACGAGCGTTTAGAACAAACTTTGCGCGAGCTTAAACTCACTCAAGCTCAATTAATTCAAACTGAAAAAATGTCTAGCTTGGGGCAAATGGTGGCTGGTGTAGCTCACGAAATTAATAATCCTGTAAGTTTTATCTACGGCAATCTCAATCCGGCTAGCGAATACGTGAAAGACTTGCTGAAATTGATCCAGCTTTACCAGCAGAATTATCCCGAACCTGCCGATGAAATTCTAGAGGAAATAGAAACAATTGAACTGGAATTTTTGAGCGAAGATTTGCAAAAGCTGCTGGATTCGATGAAAGTGGGAGCGGAAAGAATTCGGGATATTGTGCTTAGCTTGCGGAATTTTTCGCGCCTCGACGAAGCACAAATGAAGTCGGTTGATATCCACGAAGGGATTGACAGTACGGTGATGCTGCTGCAACCGCGTCTGAGGAAAGAGGGCGGACGTTTGGGAATTGAGGTGATTAAAAATTACAGCCAACTGCCGCTAATTACTTGTTATGCGTCGCAGTTGAATCAGGTATTTATGAATATTTTGACAAATGCGATAGATGCGCTCCTCTTGGCGAGGGATTGCCCGAAAAGCTCTGAGAAAGAGCCTGCTATTACAATTTCTACGGAGGTGACAGACAGGAATTCGGCGATAATTAGAATTGCTGACAGCGGGCCGGGAATGAGCAATGAGGTGCTGCACAAGATATTCGATCCGTTTTTTACTACTAAGCCGGTGGGTTCTGGTACTGGTTTGGGGCTGTCTATTTCTCACTCGATTGTTGTTAGTTCCCACGGCGGAAATTTGACTTGCGTTTCTGCACCGGGAGAGGGTACGGAGTTTGTGATTGAGATTCCGATCGCCCCGCGATAAGTTTTGTAAGAAATAGCGAATATTGGGTGAATATTGGGTGAATTATCCGGCCAATATTGGGTGAATAGTGGGTGAATAGTGAATTTCCGTTGGATACCGGGCGAATGGAATTCGCGGCTACACAAACAATGTCCGCCTCCGCGGACTAAGAAAGAAAGAAAGAAAGAAAGGACGAATGGAATTTGCTTCTCTACAAACAATGTCTGCCTCTGCGGACTAAGAAAATTGTACTTGGCGGTATAAATCTGCGATCGCAATTTCGACACCCACCGATTCAAGTAGCAAAGAATCACCCAAACCATACTCCGAGAGCACCCACTGACTCTGTTGATTGCGTCGAAACAGTTCTACTCCGGGCTGTTGAACTTGCACTAAAACATACTCTTGCAGGGTTGAAAATTGGCGATATTTAGCAAATTTTGCGCCGCGATCTATGGCTTCAGTTGAAGGTGATAAAACTTCGATAATTAAGGAAGGAAATTGCACCAATTGCGGATCGTTATCGCGATCGTCGCAAGTTACCATAACATCAGGATAAAAATAGTTTCGCCCTCCTTCTAACCGTAATTTTACAGCTAAGATGTAAATTTCGTAGGGCAGATTAAGGCTATCGTCTAATAGCTTGAAGAAGTTGACGCAAATCCGATTGTGATTGCGGGTGCCGCCACTAATGGCCACAACTTCGCCATCCCAATATTCGTAGCGTTCTTCTTGGGTGGGTTCCCAAGCTAGGTATTCTTCTGCGCTCATCAATGGGCGATCGGGTAAAGCAACCATAATTGCGATCGGGTAATGAAGTCTGTTTCTAGGATAACAGGAAGATTGGCTTCCCTCCGCGAGGATTGATGAAGGGCGATCGCTCTAAACTATCAACTTTGTTAAACCCTCAGATGAAGTGATATAATTGGTAAAAAATACCTTCAGGAGAAACAGATGAAAGCTGTTGAAGTAACCGGAACCCTGGATGAAAAAGGTCAATTATTCCTCGATCGCGCGATCGAAGACTTCCCTCCCAGCCGCGTGCGAGTTATCGTACTTTTTCCCGAAGTAACAGAGGAAACCGAAATCGATCCTGATGATACTCCCATTGCCGAAGTGAAAGCAAGTCTCAGGAGAGCATTACAGCAAGCAAAAGCCGGACAGCGCATCCCCCTTTCGGAAATGTGGGAGGGAATAGATGTCGAATGAAATGCCTTTCGTACAGATTGATTTAACGCCTGAGTACAAACGGAATTTGCGTGAATTATCAAAAAAATATCGCAATATCAGGTTAGATACTCAGCCAATTATTGAACAATTCCAAGGGGGTAATTTTACTGGCGATCGCATCCCCGGAATGGGTGAAAATTATGTCATCTTGAAGGTAAGAGTCAGAAATAGCAATATCCAAAAAGGAAAAAGCGCTGGTTATCGACTGATCTATCAAGTTGAATCACCGACTAGCGTACTGCTATTAACCATTTATGCTAAATCAGACCGAGAAGATATTAGTCCTAATGAGATTCGTAACATCTTAGCTGAGTTCGATCGGGATGAATGAATGAATGATTAATGTCGGTAATCACGAGGTTAAAATCAACCAAGTTAAAAAGCTTGCCCCTGAGCCGCCAACAATTCTTGAATCCCAGTTTCTGCCACATCCAAAATTTGATTCAACTGACTGCGGCTGAAACTTCCCTCTTCCGCAGTTCCCTG
Source organism: Microcoleus sp. (assembly GCF_049646505.1). Taxonomy (GTDB): domain Bacteria; phylum Cyanobacteriota; class Cyanobacteriia; order Cyanobacteriales; family Microcoleaceae; genus Microcoleus. The sequence goes on along the minus strand of NZ_JBARVX010000099.1, from coordinate 4,031 downwards.
AATTTCGATGATGTTCAAATCTCCATTCATCACTACATTACAATCAATTTCTGCCGCCACATCTTCAAGATAATTTAAATCTAAAAATAGCTCATTTTCCAAAAGTCCCACAGACACGGCCGCCACTTGGCGAATTAAGGGCGATCGCCCCAAATCACCTTTTTGCACCAACTTGTTCAAAGCATCAGCCACAGCCACAAACCCGCCGTTAATAGAAGTCGTGCGAGTCCCCGCGTCTGCTTGCAAAACATCCGCATCCACCAGAATCGTCCGTTCCCCCAATAGCTGCATATCCAAGCACGATCGCAAACTGCGCCCAATCAACCGCTGAATCTCTTGAGTGCGCCCCGATAACTTCATGAATTCCCGCTCTTGACGCTGCGGCGTAGAACCCGGCAACATCCGGTACTCCGCCGTCAGCCAGCCTTTTCCGGTATTCTCCAGAAACCTAGGCACTCCCGGCTTGATTGTAACGCTGCACAGTACCTGAGTATCGCCGCTTTTTGCGAGCACCGAGGCGCTGGCAAATTTCGTAAATTCGCGATCGAAACTAATCGGACGAAGTTGATTTGGCTGTCTGCCATCTGCACGTTTTATTGACATAAGTTATTTGTTATTTGTTGTTTGTTATTTGTTGTTTGTTATTTGTTATTTGTTATTTGTTGTTCGTTATTCGTTATTTGTTATTTGTTATTCGTTACTTGTTATTTGCTATTGGTAACAATCAACAAATAACAGCTACTGCCAACTACCAACTGCCAACTGACTACTGACTACTGACTACTGCCAACTACCAACTGCCAACTGCCAACTGACTACTGACTACTGACCATTTTTAGAATATCTTGCTGCACTTGTTCCGGGGATTGGTCGCCGTTGATAGTTAACAGTTTGTTGCGATACTCGTAATACTCTAAGATAGGAATAGTGCGTTCCTCGAACAAATCTAGCCGGCGGTGTAAAATTTCTGGCTCGTCGTCCGATCGATCTCGTTCGATCGATCGGCTCAACAAAACCTCATTGGGAACCTTCAGCCAAATTGCCCAATCTAGCTCCTGCGCCAAACCCTCTAATAAAAAATCCAATTCCTCAGCTTGAAAAGCCGTTCGCGGATATCCCTCCAACAGCCAGCCATTAAACACATCCCACAGCAGCAGCCGGCGGCGAAAGAATTGAATCATAGTTGCGTCGGGAACTAATTCCCCTTTTTCAACATAAGACACTGCCAACTTGCCCAAATCTGTGTCATCTGCGATCGCCTCCCGCAGAATATCCCCCACAGCCAGCAAAGGAATGCTCAAATTGCTGCACAGTAGTTCAGCCTGAGTTCCTTTTCCCGCTCCTGGCCCTCCCAGAATCACCAATCTCACTCTGTCTTGCTCCTAGCGCCGCGACATTCAAAGTTTACCTGTTATTGAGATCGATCGGGCAAAATAGCTGCGACCGTCACTGCCGCTAGCTTTTGACAACTTGTACATCTAGCGTTCGATCCGATGTGCGATCGGCCAAGTACACTATATATTGTTAAGCAGGCTCGATCGATCCCAAGACCGGAGCCGCAGTCAAGACTTAGTTACTAATTGAAATTGCCCTATGGTTGCTCAGTTACAAACCCCTACACTCAACTTAACCCACAGCTTGCCCCACACAGTTGAAGGGCTGGTGCAAGTTTTTACAGGCCCGCACCGCTGCTTTTTTACCAGTGTCATGGCTGGAGCTCTCAGAATTGCAGGACAGGGATCGCCCGTGTTGGCGGTACAGTTCCTCAAAGGGGGAATCAATCAAGGGCATCAACATCCCGTGCGGCTGGGGCAGAATTTAGATTGGGTGCGGTGCGATTTGCCCCGCTGCATTGACAAGGCAGATTTAGATGAGATCGAAATGCGATCGGTCAAACAATTGTGGGAGTACGTTCAAAATACCGTGCGCCAGGGCCGTTACGCCTTAGTTATTCTCGACGAGTTGAGTTTAGCGGTGAATTTAGGCTTAATTCCTGAAGCAGAAGTGCTGGCATTAATTGATAGCAAACCGCAGGATTTGGATATTATTTTGACAGGGCCTTCGATGCCGGCCGCATTTTTGGATGTTGCCGACCAAGTTACTGAAATTCGCCACACTCTAGCACAGTAATTTAATTGGCGATCGCCCGATCGGGCGATCGCAGCACATCAATTTAGCAGCGACATTACGCTGGAACCAACGGATCGAACACCACATTCAACCGATCGACCGGAACCATCCGTTGGAGAATTTGCCAGTGACCGCCTGCATCCGACCAACTGCGAAACTAACCCACAACCAGCTTTTCCACATTCGGGAGCGATCGAACTACAGTCCACGGCTTGAGACATTTTTCTGGCAACACAGTAAACATATCTGCTTGGTAAATTGGACAGGAATTATACCGATTTCATAAACCAGCGCTGCAGTTAGTATATTTGTTTTAGACATCGAACTTTATAAAACAGAACCCGCATTTGTATCGGCACTTTGTGAAATTAGTATCGGTAGTTTAGCGAAACTTCTCGCGCCGACCCGAAAGTCCGCCGTTCGTTTCAACCCCCGTCGAGAGAGCTTGCATTCGGTTGAAACTGAGATGCACCATTGTCAACAAGCTTTTTATGGGCGGGCAGGATGCCCACCCCACAAGAAAATTCATCTTTTGTGGAACAGGCCGGACAGCCTGTTCTTGAGAATGGTGCAAGATGTGAGTTGAAACCGACTGAAAGACTCATCACAACAAAATTTTCAAGAAATGAGAAGTATCTGATATTAATTTCATAAAATAGTGCTACAGCTAGTATTTTTGTTTTAGACATCGAACTTTATAAAACAGAACCCGCATTTGTAGCGGCACTTCATGAAATTGGTATCAGTCGGAGGCAGCTTGATTTGACAGCGTGAAGGTTTTGCTCTAAAATGTGACTAATCGGTCATATAACTGGTCAGTCATCTAGAAAACCTTTGTTGTTGCTGCTAATGCCAACCCAAACTTTTTTTAATTTACCCGAAGCGAAGCGTCAAACCATTGTGAAGTTGGCGATCGCCCAATTCGCTAGCCACGACTATAAAATTGCCTCCATTTCCAACATCGTCAAGCAGGCAAAGATTGCCAAAGGCAGCTTCTATCAATACTTTGAGGATAAGAAAGACCTCTATCTATACCTAGTCGATCTCGCCCATCAGCAGAAGATTGACTTTCTACAGCAGGCCAAACCTCCGGGATTGGAGATGGGATTCTTTCCTTACTTGCGCTGGCTATTTCGAGAAAGCGCTCAGTTCGACTTGTCTCACCCAGCCTTGAGTCAAATTATCAATCGTGCCGTTTATGGCGATGTGCCCTTCCGGGATGAAGTGTTAAAGCGAACGCAATCCGTTTCTCTGATGTACGTTCACGGCCTGGTAAAGCAAGGAATCGATCGAGGAGATATCGATCCTGGTATCGATCCAGATTTTGCTGCCTTCGTCATCAGTGCGCTGGCAGACGGCTTGCGGGACTTCATTCCAGGGCGACTGAGCTTGAACTCAGAGCAACTGACTGAAGCTGGAGTGCCTGAGTTGGATATGCAGGTCGTTGAACAAGTTTTTGATGACTTGATTGGCGTCCTAGAACACGGAATGGGTCGTTCGTCCGACACTAAGCTTTAATAACTTTTGGATCGCTGGGGTATTAAAGCATTCTCTCCGAGCAACGATCGAGGCATATCAATCTAACAAATTCTTTAGTAATCCGTTTTTTATTCACCCTACGGTATCTACCTCATGACCTTCCAAGATAAACCTCCCATTCCATCACCTCCAAGCTCATCTGGGCCTGAAGTCACGATCGTGACTGTCGAGCAGAAACCTGCTGAACTCGCTTCAGACACGATCGTTCGCCTCGATCGAACTGCTAAAACTGAACTCCCTTCCCAGAAAAAGAAATCGGCGATCGCAAAATACTGGTGGCTGCTGCCAGTGCTGGGAATCGTTGTGGCGATCGGAGGAGTTACAGTCACTCGTTTTCGAGGCAATGAACCTGCCGCCGTCAC